>JAJRWE010000106.1 GCA_024276955.1 Gammaproteobacteria bacterium | reverse complement strand
GCCCAGAGGCCGACCAGCAGGCCGATGGTCAGTCCCATGATGAGTTTCTTAATGCCGAACATGGCTATCTCGCTTGTTTGTTGGTGAGCAGGTCGGTGAACAGTCGGCGACGCCGCCGATACAGGCCACGAAAGACTATATCGGGCACGGGCCGCTGCACATTAGCCTACGCCAGAACCGTCTCGCAAGACCGCCTTCCACCGGTAATAAGTCACGTTGAAGGAAATGGCGCATAACCAGCAACAGCCCTATACTTAAGGTATTGCGGTAATCTCTGTCCCAGCAACTTTCATGGAGTGAAGTTATGGCAGATTTCAATAAAGCCATCGGTAAGACCCTTGCCCACGAAGGTGGCGCAAAGTTCACCGACGACCCCACCGACCGTGGCGGCGCCACCAAGTACGGCATTTCCCAGCGTGCCTATCCCGACGTCGATATCCGCAACCTGACCGAACAGCAGGCGCGGGATATCTACAAGCGCGACTACTGGGATCGCATCCGTGCCGACGAGATAACATCACAGGCGATCGCGGAAAATATTTTCGATACCGCCGTCAATATGGGCGTGCGCACCGCCAGCCGGTTGGCACAGGTGGCGCTGGATATCGAGCCCGCCGACGGCATCATCGGCAGCCAGTCTCTGAAAACCATCAATGCCGCTGATGAATCGTTATTTATCGCCAGCTACACCATCGCCAAAGTTGCGCGCTACGCGTATATCTGTAATCGCAACAAGTCGCAGAAGAAATACCTGCTGGGCTGGATCAACCGTGCATTGGGAGGTGTCGCATGAGCTTCTTGACAAAATTGCTGGGTGGCGGCGATGTCGTCAAGTCCGTAGGGGATACCCTGGACAATCTGTTCACTTCCGACGAGGAAAGGCTGGAAGCCGAACAGGAGATCATGAAAGCGCGGCGGAATTTCAATTATCTCGAAAACAAGCTTGTCGCCGAACAGAATATCGGCCAGATGGAGGTCAACAAGCAGGAGGCCAAGGGCAACTGGTTCCAGGCCGGCTGGCGGCCGGCCATCGGCTGGATCGGTGCGATTACCCTCGCCTATCAGTTCATCGTCTATCCGCTGCTGCTGTGGACGCTCGATGACGCCAGCAAAGCCCCGCCGCAGATGGATTCCAGCATGATGTTTACCATCATTACCGGTATGCTGGGTATCGCCGGCATGCGATCCTTCGACAAGCTGAAGAAGACCGACACGAAGACTCTCTGAGTCAAGTGTGCAGTGCTAAATATCAGGTACAGGCATGAATAAGAATTCGGAATTCAACGAACAACGCCGCTTTTCCCGCATTAGCTTCGATGCGGACGTACAGCTGGTTGACGCCAAGGGCAGCTGGCGCAGCCAGCTTATCGATCTGTCTCTAAAAGGTGCTCTGATTGCCGCCCCGCAGGACTGGAGCGGGCAACCGGGCGAGCATTTCCTGCTGGAACTTGCGCTGGACAGCAGTGAAGAAATGGTGATCCGTATGGAAGTCTCCGTATCACACCTCGAAAATGACCACATTGGATTCCGCTGCGAACACATCGACCTGGACAGTATCAGCCACCTGCGACGGCTGGTGGAACTGAACCTGGGAGATGCCGAGCTGCTGGACCGCGAGCTATCGGCCTTGAGCAAGTAAGCATAGTATCGGTAGCAAGTAGCCTGGGTTGAGTGTAGCGAAACCCGGGAGTTTATCATGCCGCCTCCCCCGGGTTTCGCAGGCTCAACCCAGGCTACATTTCTAGATGAAGCGAAGCGGAATCCGGGGAACCATTGGATTAAACCTCCCAGATTCCGCTCCGCTTCATCCAGGCTACTTGCTCAGTCCTCATATCGCCGCCAGGGCATCGGCCAGGGTCTTCACACCGACCACTTCCATCCCCTTGGGCTTCTCGCGCGGGCAATTGGCCAGCGGCACGATGGCGCGCCGGAAACCGTGCTTTACCGCCTCGTAGAGGCGTTCCTGTCCGCTCGGCACCGGGCGAATCTCACCCGACAATCCCACTTCACCGAACACCACCAGATCGTGCGGCAAGGGTCGGTCGCGCAGGCTGGAAACGATGGACAGCAGCAAGGCCAGATCGGCGCCGGTCTCCACGACTTTTACACCGCCCACGACGTTGACAAAAACATCCTGATCGCCCACCTGCAGGCCGCCGTGACGATGTAACACGGCCAGCAACATGGCCAGGCGATTCTGATCCAGGCCCACGGCGAGGCGGCGCGGATTACCGAAGCTGCTGTCGTCCACCAGCGCCTGTATCTCCACCAGGAGGGGCCGCGTACCCTCCCAAACCACCATCACCACACTGCCGGCGGCGGGTTCATCCGAGCGCGAGAGGAAGATGGCCGAGGGGTTCTTGACCTCTTTCAGGCCGTGTTCGGTCATGGCGAACACACCCAGCTCATTGACCGCGCCGAAGCGGTTTTTAGTGCCGCGCAGGGTGCGGAAGCGGCTGTCGTCAGAGCCTTCAAGCATGATGGAGCAGTCGATCATGTGCTCCAGCACCTTGGGGCCAGCCAGGCTGCCGTCTTTGGTCACATGGCCGACGAGGATCAGCGCCATATTGCTCTGCTTGGCGTAACGGATCATCTGTGCCGCGCTCTCACGCACCTGCGCCACCCCGCCCGGGGCGGAGGAGATATCCTCCACGTGCATCACCTGAATGGAGTCCGCCACCATCAGCTGTGGCTTCTGTTGCTCGGCCACGGCACAGATGGTTTCCACGCTGGTCTCCGACAATAACTGCAAGTTGTCGACGGGCAGGTCAAGTCGCCGGGCACGCATCGCCACTTGCTGCAGGGATTCCTCGCCGGTCACATAGAGTGCCTTCATGTGCTGTGCCAATCGGCAGAGGACTTGCAACAACAGGGTGCTCTTGCCGGCGCCGGGGTGGCCGCCGATGAGCACCGCCGAACCCGGCACCAGTCCGCCGCCCAGCACGCGGTCGAATTCCTCGACGCCAGTGCTGATGCGCGGCACGTTGGTGAGATCGATGTCGGCCAGGGTGGTGACCGTGGACAAACTGCCGGCATAGCCCTGCCGCTTGGCCGTGCGGCTGCCACCGCCGGATGCCGGGCCGAGGCGAATCTCAGTCAGCGTATTCCAGGCCCCACAGGCATCGCACTGCCCCTGCCACTTGACGTAGTCCGCGCCGCAATCGTTGCAGACGTAAGCGGTCTTGACCTTAGCCATCGGTGGTTTCCTTTTTGACGCGGGATGTCACGCCACAGAACAGCGCATAGGCAATGGTTGAGGCATACCCGGCAATTTCTTCTGCGGGCAGGCCATCACCCCACAGGGTGACGGGATCACTGACGGCGGCAGCGGGCTGGCCACGCAGATCGACACAAATCATGTCCATGGAGACACGCCCGATCAGTGCTGCCCGCCGGCCATTGACCAGCACCGGTGTGCCGGACGGTGCATGGCGTGGATAACCGTCACCATAACCTATCGCCACCACACCCACCGGCATATCCTCGGGACAAACCCAGCGACCTCCATAGCCGACGGCATCATCTTTTTTGCATTGGCGGGTACTGATCAGCTCGCTAGACAGAGTCATCACGGGCCGCAGGTTTCGCTGCTGCCCGGTTTCACCCAGCATGGGTGAGACGCCGTACAGCATGATGCCCGGCCGCACGGCAGTACCATGCGAGGCGGGCCAGGCCAGGATGCCGGCAGAATTGGCGATGGAGACGGCTATCGAAGGATCCGGGCGCACAGCCGCCAGGCATTCCAGCTGCTGCCGGGTGGTATCGTCGCCGCTGTCATCGGCATTGGCAAGATGGGTCATCAGACCGAGCACGGGCGCGACGGCAGGGCAGGCATTGAGACGTTGCCAAGCCTCGGCCACAGCATGCGGTAAAAACCCCAGCCGATGCATGCCGGTGTCCACTTTGAGCCAAACGGGAATAGAAAGCGCTTGCGCGGGCAGTGATTTCAGCACCGCCAGCTGGTGCTCACTGTGAACCACTATTTGTAGTTTGTGGCGTTGGATCAGCGGCAACTCATCGGCGTGAAAAAAACCTTCCAGCAACAGGATGGGCTTATCGATGCCGGCTTCACGCAGGTTCAGCGCCTCTTCGAGACAGGCCACACCGAACACATCGGCATCGGCCAGGGCCCGTGCCACCGGTACCATGCCATGTCCATAGGCATCGGCCTTGATGATGGCGATAAGCTGCTGCTGCGGGGCGGCACGGTGGGCCTGCTGCAAATTATGCCGTAGCGCCGAAAGGTCTATGACGGCTCGCGCCGCCCGGCTCATGCATGCTTCCTCATGAGCGGCCTCTCACGAATAACTTCTCATGAATAACCATCGTCATCGGAATAGACGTCGTGGATAAAGTTCTCAAAGCGGGTGAACTGGCCGAGGAAGGTCAGGCGCGTGGTACCGATAGGACCGTTACGCTGCTTGCCGATAATAATTTCGGCAACGCCCTTGCTGTCGCTGTCTTCGTTGTAGACCTCGTCGCGATAGATAAAAACGATCACGTCGGCATCCTGCTCGATGGCGCCCGACTCACGCAGATCTGACATCACCGGACGCTTGTTGGGTCGCTGTTCGAGACTGCGGTTGAGCTGCGACAGGGCCACCACCGGTACATCCATCTCCTTCGCCAGGGCCTTCAGCGAGCGGGAGATTTCCGAGATTTCGTTGGTGCGGTTTTCCGACGAGCCGTGCACCTGCATTAGCTGTAGGTAATCGATGACAATAAGACCCAACGGACCGTGCTCACGCGCCAGGCGGCGCACACGGGCGCGCAGTTCGTTGGGTGACAGTGCCGGTGAATCATCGATAAACATGGGGGCCTCGGCCAGCAGGCCCACCGCCGAGGTCAGGCGCGGCCAATCGTCATCTTCCAGCTTGCCGGTGCGCACGCGATGCTGGTCGATACGCCCCAGTGACGAGAGCATGCGCATGGCCAGCGATTCGCCCGGCATTTCCATGCTGAATATGGCCGTGGGCAGGCGGGACTTGATAGCGGCGTGCTCGGCGATATTCATGGCGAAGGTGGTCTTGCCCATGGATGGGCGACCGGCGACGATGACCATGTCGCCACGCTGCAGGCCGGAGGTCATTTCATCAAAGTCGCTCCAGCCGGTGGGCACGCCGGTGATGGGATTGTCCTGCTGAAACAGGGTGTCGATACGATCAACCGCCTTCACCAGCAGATCCTTGATGGCAACAAACCCCTGTTTGCCACGCGCGCCCTGCTCGGCAATCTGGAAGACCTGCCGTTCGGCGTTATCCAGCAGTTCTTCGGTGCTGCGGCCCTCGGTCTGATAGCCACTGCTGCTGATCTCATTGCCGACACTGATTAACTGGCGTAACACCGAACGTTCGCGCACGATCGCGGCGTAGGCGCCGATATTGGCGGCGCTGGGCGTGTCCTTGGCGAGGGTGCCAAGATAGGCCAGACCGCCGGCATCATCGAGCAAACCCTGCGTATTCAACCATTCGGACAGGGTAATTACATCGAAGGGTTCGGTGCGTGCTGCCAGCGCAGCAACGGCACGAAAGATCAGGCGGTGGTCACGGCGGTAGAAGTCCTCTTCCGTGATAGCATCGGCGATCTTGTCCCAGGCTTCATTGTCCAGCATCAGGCCGCCCAGCACGGACTGCTCGGCCTCGACGGAATGCGGTGCCACCTTCAGTGCCTCGGTGGCCACATCGATGCTTCCGGGGGGATAGGCTAACTCTTGCATGATCAGATTATACTACCTGAATTGGGCCACCAGCGGCCCAAAAAAATGACAAAAAAAGGCTGGCGGTGCACCCACCGCCAGCCTCTTTTTTCGCCGCCGAAGGGACTTATTCGGGGACGATTTCCACCGCAACGGTCGCGATCACGTCGCTGTGGAATTCGACGTCGATCGCGAATTCACCGACATGACGCAAGGCGCCTTCCGGCAGGCGGATCTCGCTCTTGCTGATCTCGACACCGGCCTCGGTGATGGCGCTGGCGATATCGGTCGTGCCGACGGAACCGAACAGCTTGCCTTCTTCACCCGCTTTCTGGGCAATGGTGACGGTCAATTCGCCCAGCGCGGCCTTACGCGCCTCGGCAGCGGTCAGCTTCTCGGCGGCGACTTTCTCCAGTTCCGCGCGACGGGCTTCAAACTTGGCCACATTGCCTGCCGTGGCAGATACCGCCTTGCCCTGAGGAATCAGGAAGTTACGGCCATAACCGGCCTTGACATTGACCTGGTCGCCCAGATCACCGAGGTTATTTACTTTTTCCAACAGAATGACATTCATCGTTCAAGTCTCTCTCAATCCTGCATTCATCCAATGGCCACCCGGAACGAAGAGTGGTTACTCTTCTCCCGCGCCTCCCGCGCCCGGCCTTGCAACGCGCCGGCGCAGATCAACCCAGGTGTCCAATAAACCCACTGCCGCCACCGCCAGCATCAGCTGGGGCAAGACGACAAAAGCCACAACATACAGCCCGATCAGCCAGCCAATGTGCAGCTGTTTCATCGCCACCACCGCATGTGCCAGGGCCAGGCCCTGCAACATGTACAGGCTCAGCAACACGATCAGCATGTCAGCTGCCATGCTGGAAATGTCACCCATCTGCACGACATACAGCAGCACCAGCACCACCGTGATACCCGACAGCGAGCGGCCCATACGCAGCTGCTGAAATTCCTCGCGGAAACCGCCCGGGTTATACAGCTGTGCCTGCCAGCCCCGCGCCAGAAACAGACAGATGATGGCATTCAGCACCATGCCCGCCGCCATCATCCCCGTCATAACCTGGGATACACTCTCCAGGGCCGCCAGTATGACGTCCTGGTCAGCGAGCCCGGCCTCGCCCATCACGGGATTGAAGATCTGTAGCAGGATGCCATGCCACCATCCGGCGACATCATCCAGCAGCAGATACATCAGCAGCACACCCAGCAGCCCCAAGCCACCCGCCAGCATCAGCGCCAGCGACAGCGAACGGCTGGCGCGCAACAGCGAAGCCAGTATCCACAACGGCAACCAAAGGGCCGTCAGGAACATCAGCGCCGGTGCAGGGTTACCCAGCGAAAACACCGCCAGCAATCCTACTGCCAGTGTCGCGCCCGCCATCAGCACCACACCGGCCTGCATACCGTGACGCAGGGTCACCAGCGCCACTGCGGCACCACTGAGGATGCTGAACGGCGGTAACGCCAGTGACAGGACGGCAAAGCCGACCACCACCAGCATGGCCTGACTCTGGCCACGCAGAATAAACGAAGCCAGCGCCTTCATTGAGCGAGACCTGTGCTTATTCGGTACATGGCTGCACAGCCGGACGGCAAACCGCCCGGCCAGTGGCTACTTGTGCGAATCGCTGTAAGGCAACAACGCCAGCGCACGGGCGCGCTTGATGGCGGTTGCCAGCTGGCGCTGGTACTTGGCCTTGGTGCCCGTGATGCGGCTGGGCACAATCTTGCCCGACTCGGACACATAGGCCTTCAGGGTATTGAGATCCTTGTAATCGATCTCCTTGACGCCTTCGGCCGTGAAACGGCAATACTTTCTACGACGATAAAAACGTGACATGACTATCCTCTCAACGTAAGCGGGTTAGGCTTCGGAAGTTGTAGAAGCTGCATCGGCAGCTGGTGCGCTATCTTCCTTAGCGGCTGGTGCAGCTTCAGCAGCTGGTGCAGCCTTTTCTTCCTTGGCCGCCGGCGTCTCAGCCGCTGCGGGCGCAGGCCGGCGCTCACGGGATTCCTCTTCGCGGGACTTGGCCAGCGGAGAAGTCTCGGTAACGGCCTCTTTGACACGCATCACCATGTTGCGCAGCACGGCATCGTTGAAGCGGAATGCCGTCTCGATCTCTTCCAGGGCCTTGTCGCCGCACTCGATGTTCATCAGTACGTAGTGGGCCTTGTGGATCTTGTTGATGGGATAGGCCAGCTGACGGCGACCCCAGTCTTCCAGACGGTGAACCGTGCCACCATCGCCTTCGACGAAGTCTTTGTATTTTTCGACCATGGCAGGCACCTGGTCACTCTGGTCAGGATGGACCAGAAACACGATTTCGTAGTGTCTCACGAGCACTCCTCTTGGGTTATTTAGCCTCCCGCAAGCGTTGCGGTGAAGCAAGGAGGTTAATCCGGATTTTTCGAGCCGCGAATTTTACGTCATGGGCTGTGCAAATACAAACTGTCTCGCCCGAGGTTTATTCAGCCGTCGACTTCCTGGCTTCCACAGCCATGTTTATCATGTCCATCATCGAGCGCTTCTGTTCAAAGAGCTGTTCGAGCATCGTGTATTGCTCCTGATACAGGATACCGGCGGCATGCTCGAGAATACGCGCATTGCGCTGCGCTGTTTCGGACTTGGCCTTTTCCCAGTCAAAGTCGGCCGACAGGGTCTTCATGCTGTCTCTCATCGCCATGGAACCACCCCGTTCTGCAATCATCACGGCCAACAACTGCTCCTTTTGAGCGGCATCCAATGGCAGCGCAGAACCGCCCATCGCGGTTTCAAGCGCCGACACGATCTGCCGATCCTCATGGGTATACTCATAGGTTTTGTAGTCTTCATAACCCTGCTCACCCAAGATCGCCTGAATCTTATCGTTCAACACAGTTTCCTCTTGTTTGATCTTCGCCAGCGCATCCTCATCCAGACTCAAATCCAGCACACCGTCCCCATCCATTTCCACGTCGGGGCCAGGGGCCTGCATACCGCGCAATTCCTTGTCGGCAATCAAGCCAAGAAAGTCTGCAACCTGCGCATCGGACAATCCCAAAGTGGCGATCAGGTCGGCGTATCTGACTTTGAGCCCCTGCATGATCCCGGCACGCATGATGGCTTTGCCAGCTTCGCTGTCCATCATTTTTCCCATGTATTCGTCCAAACCCTTAGCGAGTCCGGGGACATCTTCAGCCGCGGGCGCCGGCAAAATATCGGCTTCCGGCACCATAGGGTCTGACTCGGCCTCAGCCTTCAAATCGGCAATATGCTGCTGCAATGCAGAGATTTCCATATCGCGATCAGTGATTTTTTCGATTGCTAACCGAATGCGCTCATCCAATTCCGCCGCCCGGGTTTCAATCTGATCCACCTGCTCACGCGACAGAGCCGATCCAGCGTCTGGCTGCGCGTCAGGTCCATCGCCCGCTCGATCCACCATCAATAAGGTCGCCCCTACCCCCAAAGCAAGCCCGGCCAAGCCCGTCAGCAGTGATTTGGATTTCATGATGTATTTCTCCCTTGATCTCGCACAAGCAGATGAATATAACTGGATGTTACAGGGAAGTTCAAAACACAGAGGCCACAATGCTTCTTGGCCTCGAAAAGCTAATAGCACCAACGCTATCACGTTCGAATCAATATAATTAGCATATTGTCTAACGTTATCGAATGAGCTATAATTAGAGTCTATGATGCATCGTACGCTCACAACAGATGTCGAAATCTCGGCCTATCTCCACCGTACCCGTATGGTAATGCTCGATATTCTGAGCGGCGGGCCTGCGACAGTTTCTCAAATTGCCACACAGATGAAGGTGCATCCGGCAAACCTGACACGCCATATGCGTGTATTGGAGCAGTCTGGCCTTATAAGGCTGGTAGAAAAGCGCGATACCGGTCGAAACCTGGAAAAATATTACGCCCCGCTTGCGAAAACATTTGATGTTGCCCCCGAGGCCGGTGTAACGACTCTCCAGAAGGCGGCACTTACCCTGGTTCGCTCCGACTTATCTGCGGCGCTGGCGCATTTGCCGGATGAAAACCCCGGCAAGGTATCTGCTCAACTTGCTCATGCGCGTATCTCTTCAGAGGACACGGATCGCTTCGCCGACGAACTTGCCAAATTGATCGCAAAGTTTCAGGCCGTAGATGATGAAAGTGGTAAACCCTATCACCTCAATCTGTCACTTTATCCCAGCGATCTTGATGTCGCACCAGCACACTCGGTACACCTGGTCAGAAAAGAGAAGGATTCGTGACAAAAACGACCAGGAAATTGCGTGCTGCATTAACCACGACGACTGCCCTTATTATAAGTGCGTGCAGTTTTGGCCCTTTTTCGGTTCGCGAAGAGGGGCCAGCTACCGAAGCTTGGGCTGCATGGAAAGCCGGAGATTTTAAAACTGCCAGCTCGATTGCTCAAGAGCTGGCATCTGATCCAGCCACTACCGATGCCGCGCTGAAGGTTTTGACATTAACCGCTCATATTACCGGTGATTATGAGGGCGCAATTACCGCATTTGAGCGTCTTGATCCTGAGGCACGCCGGGATGAAAAGCTTGAAGAAGCTGTTTTTGAATCTCTTTTACATCTTGGCCGTGTAGAACAGGCTTACGCAATGGTCAAAGAACGTGGCGCGGGAAATCCAGCTTATCTTCCCTATTACAATCGCGCAAAAACGATGGCTCAATACCCCCTCAAAGTGGAGATTGACAGAACCTTTGAACTCCCCTTTGTGCAAAGTGAGATCACCGATTTTTTTCCCGGCGTAACCGTATCGCTGAATGGAATAAAAACCACAGCGCGTTTTGACACCGGGGGCGCTTTCATTCACATGTCCCCAAGTCAGGCTAAACGCTTTGGCGTAACGGCAACCGATTGCTCGCAAGGGTTTGCCAGCCTTCAAACGGCAAGCACCTGTATTGGGATAGTAAAGCAACTGACCATCGGTGACGCGCGATTATATAACATCCCGGTCGCGGTAATGGAGGTTATGGAGAATTCGCCCCTAAGCGAGATTGATGACTCTCCAATACTGGGCACAAATATTTTTCAGCAATTTCTGGTCACCATCGACGCTCCGGACCAACGCTTTATTGTCTCTGCGCGCCAGGAGACGGAGGCTAAAAGAGAGCATCTTGCCCGTCTCAACGGAAATCGTCAGGAGATTCCATTTGTAATGTGGGGCGATCATTTTATGATTGCACGTGGTGCAATAAACACGCAGAAAGAAACCAATTTTTTCGTCGATTCCGGGCTTGTGTTTGGAACAGCAGAATATGGGCAGGCAGCAATTCTTACCTCAAAATCGATGGGAGGGAAATGGAAAAAGCTGGGCAGTTCCGGGATGTCACGGATTCCAGGTACTCTTGGCCTTGGCCCGCTCACTCAAACCAACACAACGGCCATGGTGGTCCCCAACGGAACATGGCGAAAAATAAGTGAGTCAATGGGCGGTGTGCGGGTTGATGCACTTCTTTCCTATGGATTTCTCAAAAACTATGCCTGGACAATCGACTTTGATCGCCGAGTGTATCTGTTTACGGATGTAAAATGAGAAGAGGGTCCCGAGGCTCTCTAAATACAAATGGGTGCATTGCCTTTTTCGCCCCCGACTTGGAAGTATTCTCTGGGCGGCGGAACGGTGAGCCCATCAAGGAGCCTGAATGAAACGAAGAGACTGTGAAAGTATTCCCCATCCCTCACAATACCACCAATGGAATTGGTGGTTTTGGGTCCATGGCGGCCCGTCACCGGCGACGGGCAAGCCCGATAAAATCCTGTAGATAGGCTGTGTCGAATTCCGCCCGGCGCACGGCGGCGTACAGGGTTCCCTTCATGCCGCGCGGTCCCAGCGGCCGTGTCGCCAGGGTGCCGGCCTGCTCGGCCTCACGCAGCACCCAATCGGGTAACGCTGCCACACCACGACCGCTGGCCACCAGCAACAGGATCACCGAGGTCAGTTCCGACTGGCGTACCGCTGCCGGTTCCACCCCCGCCGGTTGCAGAAAGCGACTGAACACGTCCAGCCGCTGCCGCTTGACGGGATAAGTGATCAGGGTTTCCTCGGCCAGATCCGTCGGCTGAATGCGCTTCTTGCGCACCAACGGGTGATCAGCCGGCATCACCAGCAGGGCCTCGTAGTCGAACAGCTCAGAAAACTGCAGGTCGGTGCTCTTCACCGGATCGGAGCTGATGACCAGATCCACTTCGCCCTTTTGCAGCGCCGGCAACGCCTCGAAGCTGACACCGACGCGGATATCCACCTCGATCTGCGGCCACTGCCGGCGGTAACGGTTGAGTACCGGCGCCAGCCATTCAAAGCAGGCATGGCATTCGATGGCAATGTGCAGCCGCCCCAGTTCGCCACGCGCCACGCGGCGCAGGTCGTTCTCCGCCCCCTCCACCAGTGGCAACACCTGCCGGGCCAGCTCGATCAGCTTCTCCCCCGCCGGGGTCAGGCGCAGCGGCTTGCTGTTGCGCAGAAACAACGGCGCCTCGAAATACTGTTCCAGCGACTTGATCTGGTGTGACAGCGCCGACTGGGTGACATGCAGACGCTCGGCGGCGCGCGCCAGATTACCCGTTTCCCGTATCGTCAGCAGGCTGCGCAGGTGGCGTATCTCCAGAAACATTATGAATTTGCCTCATGATGTTTATTAAAATTATGAGTTTTACTCAATTCTATGCGCGACGCATACTGTCCGGCAAGTCAAACGTTTTCGCAAACACGATTCAGAGGCAACCGACATGACCACCGCACATAACCTGGGTTTCCCCCGCATCGGCGCCCAGCGGGAACTGAAAAAGGCACAGGAGGCCTATTGGCGCGGTGACATCGACGCCGAACAGCTGGAACAGACTGGCCGCGAGCTGCGCGCCCGTCACTGGCAGTTGCAGGCGGACAAGGGGCTGGCTCTGATCCCCGTCGGCGACTTCTCTTTCTACGACACCCTGCTGGATCTGACCGCCACCCTGGGCGTGGTGCCACCACGTTTCGGCTGGGAAGGCGGCGAGGTCGACCTCGACACCTATTTCCGTATGGCCCGTGGTCGCGCCCCCAGCGGCACCCCGGCGGCGGCCTGCGAGATGACCAAGTGGTTCGACACCAACTACCACTACATCGTACCAGAACTGGAGGTCGATCAGTTATTTGCACTATCTTCCTCACGTCTGTTCGAGCAAGTGGCCGAGGCGCAGGCGCTGGGCCACACCGTGAAGGCCGTGCTGCCCGGGCCGCTGACTTGGCTGTGGCTGGGAAAGACCCGGGGCGATGATTTTGACAAGCTGGATCTGCTGGACGCACTCATTGGCGTCTACGGCGAGATCCTGCAACGCCTCCGCGAACAGGGCGTCGAATGGGTGCAGATCGACGAACCCATCCTCGCCCTAGACCTGCCGCAGGCCTGGCGCAATGCCTTCGAGTCCACATACACCCGTCTACAGACCCCAGGTTTGAAGCGTCTGCTGGCGACCTATTTCGGCCCCCTGCAGGACAATCTCGACCTCGCCTGCCGCCTGCCGGTGGACGGCCTGCATGTCGACGCCGTGCGCGCCCCGCAGGAACTCGCCATCGTCCTGGACAAGCTGCCGACCTACAAGGTGCTGTCCGTGGGTATCGTCGACGGCCGCAACATCTGGCGGACCGATCTCGACGCTGCACTGGCAACCCTTTCGCCCCTCAAGGCGCGTCTCGGCGAACGCCTGTGGATTGCACCCTCCTGCTCACTGCTGCATGTTCCGGTGGATCTGGACGGCGAAGACACGCTGGATGCCGAGATCCAATCCTGGTTGGCCTTTGCGGTGCAAAAGGTCGAGGAGATCACCACCCTGCAGCAGGTGCTGGATCAGGGCGAGGAAACAGTGGATGAGGTCCTGGGCGTTTCCCGCGTGGCTATCGCCTCACGCCGCCACTCCGAACGCACCCACAACCCGGCCGTGCGCGAAGGCGTTGCCGCCATCACTGACGAGCTGACCCAGCGCAACAGCCCGTACCCTCAGCGCAGTATTGAGCAACGCAAGGCCTTCAATCTGCCGCTGTATCCGACCACCACCATCGGCTCCTTCCCGCAGACGCCGACGATTCGCCGCGTGCGCCGCGACTTCAAGCAAGGCAAGCTGACTGAGAACGCCTACCGTGAGCAGATTCAGGCGGAAATCACCGAGGCCATCCAGCGGCAGGAGACCCTGGGGCTGGACGTGCTGGTGCATGGCGAGGCCGAGCGCAACGACATGGTGGAATATTTTGGCGAACAGCTGGCGGGTTTCGCCTTAACCGCCAACGGCTGGGTGCAGTCCTACGGCTCGCGCTGCGTAAAGCCGCCGGTGCTGTTTGGCGACGTCAGCCGCCCGCGGCCGATGACGGTGGACTGGGCGACCTATGCCCAGTCTCTCTCGGACAAGCCGGTGAAGGGCATGCTCACCGGCCCGGTGACCATCCTCAACTGGTCCTTCGTGCGCGACGACCAGCCGCGTGCCGAGACCTGCGAGCAAATCGCCCTCGCCCTGCGCGACGAGGTGAACGACCTGGAGACCGCCGGCATCGGCATCATCCAGATCGACGAGGCCGCCCTGCGCGAGGGCCTGCCGCTGCGCAAGGCGGACTGGAAACACTATCTGGACTGGGCGGTGCGGGCCTTCCGCATCACCGCCTCAGGCGTCGCAGACGTCACCCAGATCCACACCCACATGTGCTATTCGGAGTTCAACGACATCATTGCTTCCATCGCCGAGATGGATGCCGATGTGATCACCATCGAGACCTCGCGTTCCGACATGGAGCTGCTGGACGTCTTCGAGGACTTCCACTACCCCAACGAAATCGGCCCCGGCGTATACGACATCCACTCGCCCAACGTGCCGGAGATCGAACAGATCGTATCGCTGATGGAAAAGGCCGCGCGGCGCATCCCGGCCGAGCGCCTGTGGATCAACCCCGACTGCGGCCTCAAGACCCGCGGCTGGCCGGAGGTCGAACGGGCGCTGGAAAACATGGTGAGCGCGGCGGATACACTGCGCAAGGCGGCCGCAGCTTCGGCGGCATAATGAGAGTGCCTACACGAGAAGCCCTTCTTCCTTTTCAGTCGGTAGCCTGAATGAAGCGCAGCGGAATCCGGGAAGAAATTGGATTAAATCTCCCGGATTCCGCTGCGCTTCATCCAGGCTACTTGTTGCTTGTTTCGAGTCAACGCCGTCGCGCATGCGGCGCCTTGCGTGGCCGGCGCTTCTGAAAGGCCTTGCTGACGCCATGCTGGCCCACCTTGGTGGCCAGTCCGCTCATGCCCAGCAGGCGTTCGATGGTCTTTTCGTCCAGGTCTTCCCAGCGTCCCGGTTTCTGCCAGCGCGGCAGTGTGATAGGACCGAAACGCACCCGTTGCAGGCGGCTGACCTGCACACCCTGGGATTCCCACAGGCGGCGCACTTCACGGTTGCGGCCTTCGCGCAGGATGACGTGGTACCAGTGATTGGCGCCCTCGCCACCGACGTCGCGGATGGCGTCGAAGTGGGCCTTGCCGTCCTCCAGTTCCACGCCCTCTTGCATGTTCTTCAGCATCTCCGGGGTGACTTCGCCCAGCACGCGCACGGCGTATTCGCGTTCGATCTGCTGCGAGGGGTGCATCAGGCGGTTGGCCAGTTCGCCATCGGTGGTGAGCAGCAACAGGCCGCTGGTGTTGAGATCCAGCCGGCCGACGCTGATCCAGCGGCCACCGGCCAGTGACGGCAGGTCTTCATAGATGGTCGGGCGCTTTTCCGGGTCGTGGCGGGTACAGACCTTGCCCACGGGCTTGTGATAGGCCAGCACGCGGGTACGCTTATCCTTCAGCTTGCCCGGGTGGATGCGTTTGCCGTCCACTTCGAGGCGGTCGGTCTCGTCGACCCGGTCGCCCAGCGTCGCCACCTTGCCGTTGACCTTGACGCGGCCTTCGCTGATCCAGCCTTCGATTTCCCGACGCGAGCCGAAACCGGCGCGGGCCAGCACTTTTTGCAGCTTTTCACTCACTGTGGAGTTTCCGCAGGTGATTTCCGGGTATGTTCGTCCATCGTGTCATCGCTTGGCTCGTGGGATAATTCTGTGGCCTCGGCAATAACAGGTTCATCACCGCCCTCACCTCCGGCTTCATCTGTGTCGTGTTCCGGCAAGGTATCGACGGCGCTTAGCCCTGCACCTTCATCATGGCTCGCGGGCGTGACTTCATCGTCAGCGACGGTTTCAGTTTCATCGCCACTCTCCTCCCTGGCGCTAGACGCTTCGCCGCTGTCACTTCCGGCACGCGCTTCGGCGGCCTCCTCCGCCGCTGACTCCGCCGCCACAATCTCGTCGATGGACATCTGCTTGGCCGGGATCTCCTCCTCCTCGCCTTCCGTGTCGGCGTGTTCGCTTCCCGGTTCCAGCAGATCCAGCTCGGCATTGATGCTGTCAATGTCGCGGATCTCCGCCAGGGTGGGCAGGTCGCCCAAGCCCTTGAGGCCGAAATAATCGAGGAATTTGCGCGTGGTAGCATACATGGCGGGCTTGCCGGGCACGTCACGATGACCGACCACCTTTACCCACTCACGCTCCTGCAGGGTTTTCATGATGTGCGAGCTGACGCTGACGCCGCGGATGTCCTCAATCTCGCCGCGTGTCACGGGCTGACGATAGGCCACCAGCGACAGGGTCTCCAGCAGTGCGCGGGAATAGCGCGCGGGCTTTTCCTCCCACAGCCGCGCCACCCACTGGGCGTAGTCCTGCCGCGCCTGGTAGCGGAAGCCGGAACCGACCTCCACCAGTTCGATGCCCCGGCCCTCGCAGTCCTCGGCAAGGGCGGCCAGCGCCGCGTGCAGTTCGTCACGCGAGGGCTGGTACTCATCCAGAAACAGGGTCAGCAGGCGATCGATGGACAGCGGTTGGCCGGCGGCCAGCAGCGCCGCCTCGACGATATTTCGGGTCTTTTCGGGGCTCAATGACATGGCATCATTACCTTAAAACTCCAGTTCGGGCTCGCTGCTCAACTGCGCCCGAACCTTGACGTGTATGGGTTCAAAGGGATCGGTCTGGATCAGTTCGAGCAGGGATTCCTTCACCAGCTCGAGAATGGCGAGAAAGGTCACCACCACGCCCAAACGCCCCTCTTCAGGGGTAAACAGGCTGTTGAAGGGCATGAACCGGTCCGCCGACACCCTGTCCAGTATCTCGGACATGCGCTCGCGCACGGACAAGGATTCCAGGGTCACCTGGTGGCTGGTGAACATTTCGGCACGCGTCAGTACCTCGCGGAAGGCGGTGATCAGTTCGCGCAGATCCACCTCCGGCTCGGGCTTGGTGAGCCTGAGGTCGGGCGTCTTCACCGAGACCTGGAACACATCGCGGTTGAGGCGCGGCAGCCCGTCGATGTCTTCCGCCGCCTGCTTGAAGCGCTCATATTCCTGCAGACGCCGCACCAGCTCGGCGCGCGGGTCGTCCTCGTCGTCTACTTCCACCGGGCGCGGCAGCAGCATGCGCGACTTGATCTCCGCCAGCATCGCGGCCATCACCAGATAGTCCGCCGCCAGCTCCAGATTCAGCGACTTCATCATCTCGACGTATTTCATGTACTGCCGGGTGATCTCGGCGATGGGGATATCGAGCACGTCCAGGTTCTGGCGTTTGATGAGATAAAGCAGCAGATCCAGCGGCCCCTCGAAGGCCTCCAGGAAGACCTCCAGCGCCTCCGGCGGGATGTACAGATCCTTGGGCAGGGTGGTGACCGCCTCGCCCTGTATTACGGCGAAGGGTACGGCGAAGGGCATCTCTTCCTGCTGCGGATTGTGCGGCGGGGCGTCCGTCACCCGCTCGCCCTGTTCGGGCGGCGGCTGCTCGGCGGGCTGATCCTTGACCTGAGGCTTATCACTACTCATCAGGAATACGACAGCCCCATGGCCTTACGCACCTCTTCCAAGGTGTCGCGGGCGACGTCGCGGGCGGCCTCGTTGCCCTCGTTGATGATGCTGCGCACCAGCTTGGGATTGTCGATGTATTCCTGTGCACGCTCGCGGATCGGCGCCAACTCGGCCAGCACGGCATCGATCACCGGCTGTTTGCAGTCGATGCAGCCGATGCCGGCGGAGCGACAGCCCTCGTTGACCCACTTGCGGGTGGCGTCGTCGGAGTAGACCGCGTGCAGTTGCCACACCGGGCACTTGCCGGGATCACCGGGGTCGGTGCGGCGTACGCGCGCCGGGTCGGTGGGCATGGTGCGCAGATCCTGCTCGACCTGTCCGGGGTCGGCGCGCAGAGGGATGGTATTGCCGTAGGACTTGGACATCTTCCGTCCGTCCAGTCCCGGCATCTTCGCGGCCTCGGTGAGCAGGGCCTTTGGTTCGGGCAGGATGATGCGGCCACCGCCTTCGAGATAGCCAAACAGGCGCTCACGGTCACCGAGGGTGATATTGCCCTGCGACGCCAGCAGGGCCTGTGCGGTTGCCAGCGCCCCATGGTCACCCTGTTCCTGATAACGTTTACGTAAGCTATTGTAAAGTTTGGCGTTTTTCTTTCCCATTTTCTTGATGGCCGCCTCGGCCTTTGCCTCAAAACCGCGCTCGCGGCCGTAGAGGTGGTTGAAGCGTCGCGCCACCTCGCGGGTCAGTTCGACATGCGCCACCTGGTCCTCGCCCACTGGCACCTGGCCGGCCTTGTAGATGAGGATATCGGCACTCTGCAACAAGGGATAACCGAGGAAGCCGTAGGTCGCCAGATCCTTCTCCTTCAGTGCCTCCTGCTGATCCTTGTAGGTGGGCACGCGCTCCAGCCAGCTAAGCGGGGTCATCATGGACAGCAGCAGGTGCAGCTCGGCGTGCTCCGGCACTTGCGACTGGATAAACAATTTCGCCGAGCCGGGACTGACGCCGGCCGCCAGCCAGTCGATGATCATACCCCACACGCTGTCGCCGATGATCGATGGGTCTTCGTAATGGGTGGTCAGGGCGTGCCAGTCGGCAACGAAGAAAAAACATTCGTGCTCGTACTGTAGCCGCACCCAATTTTTCAGCACCCCGTGGTAGTGACCCAGGTGCAGCTGACCCGTGGGGCGCATGCCCGACAGCACACGCTGATATTGGCTCGGCACCGAAGAACTCAAACTGTATTCCCTCTCTTTTTGACGAAAAATTCTTATTGTTTAACAAACCACCCCGCGACCAACCGATGGGGTATTGACCTGTAGGAGCGGCTTTAGCCGCGAATAACCCGCTACTCAGCTATCGCGGCTAAAGCCGCTCCTACAAGTACGCTGTACGCAGCGGGAAATCCAGTCCAGAGGGATTCTTTAACCCAATCCCGCAAGACGAAACAGGGCCATCTGTACCATGGACAGCGGCGGCCCCAGTATCTTGCCCAACAGCCCCGTGGCCAGCAGGCCGACGAGGATGAAAAAGCCGTAGGGCTCCAACTGGTTGAGCCGCCAGGCCCAGGGGCCGGGCAGCAGCCCCGACAGCACACGCCCGCCATCCAGCGGCGGAATCGGCAACAGATTGAGCAGACACAGCACCACGTTGATGGTGATCCCCGCCCCACCCATGTAGATCAGCGGCCAGGCAAGCCACTCCGCCCCCTGCCCCAGCGAGAAACCCAGCTTCATGACAAAGGCCCAGGCGATGGCCATGAGCAGATTGGAAAGCGGCCCGGCAATGGCCACCAGTGCCATATCGCGCTTG
>JAJRWE010000105.1 GCA_024276955.1 Gammaproteobacteria bacterium | reverse complement strand
CTTCGAAAGCACAAACAGATAGTCTTGTGTCGGTTCTGACTGGCTGGTGCAAGGTGTATGACTTAAAAGGAAAAATGTATATGGGCATTTCAATGTCCCCGGTGGAAGTACAGCCACAAGCTGCCCCGGAAAGAATCTTAAGTCGCAGCTTGTGGTCATTAAACAAAAAGTAGATCAAAAATTGAAACAGCCCGGTACCAGGACAGGAACATGAAATCACTGTTTTTGATTCTGCTTGTTGCAATGACTGTGTCGTGCGCTACGATTACTGATGATAAATTTGAAAAATGGCCAAGCGGGGAGGTCTTGTCTTGGAAAATAACAGATTTTTCAAAGCTTAATGACAAGATTTCGAAAGCCTCTAGTAGCCATCAAGACTGGGTAAATAATATTCAGTTATACGTATTCCATCTATTCGACTTGTCTGGCTTAAAGAAAGTTGTGTATGAGTCTGAGTTTGACAATATAGAGAACCCGACGGAGGCAACGGTCACTTTGGTTAGAGATGGTTTCCTGGATGATTCTGTGCGTGGGGATGTTCACAGGATTTCGTTTCATAGGACTGCGGGCGGGGCATGGAAAATTGTCGATCTCAAAAAGTCGCAGAGATGCTGGCGTGCAGATTTAGATGAGTATAGCTCCGATCTTTGCCCCTGATATAAGATAAAGGTTTATGCAAACGCATCTTTTATTCGTATAACAGAGGCGGTAATATTGTCCCGGGCCTTGTTCTCAAGGGCCAGCTCCAATACTTGCTTGGCACTATCCGTGCAGTCGTCCATAGCCATGCCCTGGATAATTTGCTCATCCGTGACTTCACGGTAAAGCCCGTCACTGCAAAGCAGGTATACATCGTCACTACACAATGTGGCGATTTTATAATCAACGTCCAGTTCGTCTTCTGCACCAACCGCGCGGGTCAATACATTGGCGATTTCGCTTTCTTCTACTCCATCGGAGGGTAGCAGGCCCTGGTCGATGTAGTCTTCGATCATGCTGTGGTCTTTGGTGACTCTTTCCAGCTTGCCGTTGCGCAAGCGATAGATGCGGCTGTCCCCAACCCAGATAAAGGCGCACTGATTACCAAAGGCTGCCATGGCGACGATAGTGCTGCCGATGGTGCGGTCGTGGTAGCGTTGACCGGCCATTTCCCTGAGTTGCCGGTTTGCCTCTGTCAGACATGCTTTGACTTCGGCTATAAATCCGTGAATGTCTGAAGGCTCTCTGATGTTTCTTAATTGCTCGACAATGAGTTGGCTGGCGATGTCACCGGCCTCATGGCCTCCCATGCCATCGGCGACGGCCCAAAGCCCCAGCTCGGGCAGGTCGAGGCAGGCGTCTTCGTTTACCTTACGGACTTTGCCCGGATGGGTTTCGCAGGCTGAGGACCAAACAAGCAAGGTGTCATTGCTCATGTGCTTTCTACTCCGGCGTTTTGCTGTGCTGTCCCGGTTGTATCGGTCAAATTCAAAGGGTTCTCCCATCCCCGTGTCTGCCATTGGCCGTCAAGCAGGGCGGAAAAGGATTCCGCTGAGGGTAGGTCTTTGCTGATCAGCAAGGAGGGGTCGATGTGCTCGGAACCGTTTGTCCACCAAACACTGAAATGGCTGAGACGCTCGTGGAGAAGCTGTTCCAGCAGTGTCATGAGGCTTCGGTTAATGGCTGTGGTCGCACCGCACGATAAATGCCAGTGGCCACTATTGTTCAGGCTGGTTTTGCTGTCTTTCTGTAATGGTAAGTCACCAGGGGGCGTCAGGCCAGTTGGCGGGCCCAGCCTGTCTAACGATTGGTTGAGTTCTTCCAGTTGTCTGTCCGGGTCAAGCGCCGTCAGGGCCAGCGTTTCCGCCTGGCTGAACCATTCATCCCCATTACCGGCAATCGTGAGTAGTTGGTTTGAGGTGCCGAGGGGCAGGGCGATGCTGAAGGGAAAATATCGACCGACACGGTCGACGCTGGGAATCAAGATGCCGGCCCATGCCTGTTCATCGCACACCTCGCTGCTGATGACAAAACGCCAGATCGGGCAGGTGAGATAGAAGTCGAGCCACTGTTCACCCAGCTGTGTCTTGCTGGCCGCGATGCCGGATTGCAGCCACTGATCCCAAGGCTCTACGAATGACCCGGGCAGGTGGCGTGTAATAAAATCACCCTTGCTCGGGATTTTTCCGTAGTAGCCCGGGTGGGTTTGTCTGGCCACTAGAGTCGCTCCGGACTGCGGAACCGGGTGAAATCGTTCGATGAAAAAGGGTTGGTTACGCTGCCGGCCTGGAGCTGATAGCTTGCCTTCAGGCCGGCAGTGGTGAAGTGGATGATGACCCGGTCATTGCTGCGCCGCTCGGTGTCGGAGGCGCCCAGAAGCTTGAACCAGGCCCAGGGGCCATCCTTGGTGATGCTGAAGCTGCCGGCGCCAATGCGTTCAAAGATGATGCGGGCGCGGTTGTTGTTATCCTGGCCGGGCCATTCAATGGCCGAGGTGCGGGGTGGGCCATGTTGATAGGTCAGGCGTTTGCCGGTGAGGTCAATGAGAAAACGTTTGACGCTGGCATCAAGATACACGGGTTTCAGCTTGAAGCGCACGGTGACCTGATTACCGCCGTCCTGGAAGAACATTTCCCTGATCCGGGCGGCGCGCTTGAGTTGGGATAGGGCCTTATTGCTCAGCCCCAGGCTGCGTTCGTCGACCACGCGCAGGCGCCAGCGGCGGGTATCAACAAAGGGGGCCAGATAGGTCTTGGTGAAATTATCGATGCTGCCCGACCCGCCAAAGAAATTGCCAAAATCGGCCAGTGCCGTTTGTTGCTGTCCCTTGAGGAATATCGGGTAGCGGTTTTCGATGCTGGCGCGGTATTCGCGCAAGACGCTGCTGCGCCAGACGGTGTTGATATAGGCGCGCGCACTGCCGAGTACGGTGCCCCAGCTTTGGGTTGCGGCGGATTTGACGATACCTGCCACCGGCTTGGGCAGCTTGCGTGCGGTGGTGCGCAGTTCGCGGATGGCGTCCTTTTTGCTCTTGCCCATGCGCGCCTTGGCGGCCTCGAAGGCGGCCTCTGAGCGGTCTGAGGCATCTGAGATTTCGGCCGTGTAGTCGTAAAGGTCGCGTAGCTGGCTGCGGATGGTGTCGATGGCGGAGGGTTTATCATCCTGGCCTTGCAACAGCAGCTGATGCAGCGGTGCGTAAGTGCGCTCGACGGCATTGCTGGGTTTGCTGAGATCCTGGGTGACATCGAAATGGCTCAGGACACCTTTCAGTTTGGCGCGTTCCAGGACGGTCTGTTCGGAGACCGCCTTGATGAACAATTCCAAGGGTGAGTCCCGTCCCGAGAGTGTTTCGAGTGTCTCGACCGCGTGGTTGAGATTACGAATGTTGGTGAGCTCAATGTTGGCCAGAAACTCATCCCAGTGATCGACGTAGTCATCGAAGTACTGGTTGCGTACATGGCGTAGCAGTGCCTCGGGATCGGCCGTGGCGAGTTCATCCTGTTTGTCTTCACAGATGCGGCGGTTTTCTGCGATGGTCAGCTTGGCGGTATTGATTCCTTCTGCGTCCAGGATCTCATGGTAGCCGGTGAAGGTGTAAAAACCGGGAACCTTTATTTTTTTATCGCCCTTGCTGACGAGAATTTTCGTGATTTGTTTGCCCAGGCGGGTGAAGTCATAGTCGTCGATGTTTGCGCTGGCCTGCTATTTGAGCCGGGCGTAGATCTGGCGCGTGAGTGGGAGTTCGCAGACGACCCGTTGCGCCCTGGTGATCAGCTGCTGGTTCGGCGTTTGTGGTGGCAGCTGGGTGAGTAGCAGTGCGTCCAGGTGGCCGAGCAAACGATCACGGATTTCAGTCTGTTCGTTCAGTTGCCGCTGCCAGCCAGCTTCCACCCAGGGGCGGAAGGTTTTGGCATCCAGGGTGTCAGGGCTGATGAGCATCATGTAGATACTCAGTAACTGGCGTAATTCTTCCGGGTCTCTGCGCTGCCTGCCCATTTCGTCTTCAAGGCGCGTCTTGATGTTCGGAATCAGGAACTGTTGCAGTGCCCTGTTATAGGCGCGTTCGGCGGCATCGCCGAGTTTGTAGCCCTGGTACAGGCCCATGCCCATAAACCAGGGCGTCTTGCTGCCAGCGTTGTAAACCAGGGTGATTTCCTTGGCCGCCTGAAGTGTTTGCAGGATATCGCTCGGGGTGGGGCGGGGGGGAAGGCTGCTGGCAACCTGTTGGTAGTTTTCAACGCTGGCCTCGATTTTGTCCATCCAGAGTTCGTTGCGGGTAAAACTGGTGGCCCAGGAAAAGATGATCGCCACGGTCAGGATGAGCGCGCCGGCATAGGCGCCGCGCTGTAACCAGAGGCGTTGGCGCTCATAGCGAATATTGGCGCCAGCCAGCTCGGTCTCTTGAAACAGGATGTCGCGAAAGAAACGGTTAATAAAATAACTGCGGGGTCGGCCCCGATAGGCCGGTAATGCCTGTAGGCTCAGGCCGAAAGATCCCGCCAGGACATTCATCACCCGGTCGATGGGGCTGCCTTGCTGGGTGCCGCTGGTGAAATAGATACCGCGCAGCCAGGGGTTGCTTTCGAAACGACTGGGGTTGAAGGTCTTCTGGATGAAGGATTCAAGCACCGGTTTCAGCCCGGCCATTTGCAGGGAAAAACCATGTATCAGCCGGCGGCGATTTTGGTCGCGCTCCTGGTAGATGCGCCACAATTCACGGGCATTGAGTTTTTCCAGCAGGGCGTCGAACTCAGTGACGAACAGTGCGCCGAGGTCGTGGCTTCGGCGTGAATCATTCTGCGAAAAAGTGGTGCCCCAGACCTGGGCGCGTTCTTCGATGTTCAGGTCATCAAAGAACTCAGTGAACCCTGCAATCAGGTCGACCTTGGTGACCAGGAAATAGACGGGTAGCTCGATACCCAGTTGTGTGTAGAGTTCCTGAATCCGCTGGCGAATGGTTTGCGCGTGAAGCTCCCGTTCCTGTTCCGAACTCGTTAACAGCTCTTCGGCACTGAGGGCGACAATAACGCCGTTGAGTGGACGACGTGGGCGGTGCTTGCGTAACAGGTCAAGAAAGCCGAGCCAGGCACCGCTGTCGGCGGTGGCATCGCTATCCTGAGTGGTATAGCGCCCGGCGGTATCCAGCAAGACGGCGTCATCGGTGAACCACCAGTCACAGTTACGTGTTCCGCCGATGCCGCTAACCTTCTTTTCGTCCTGATAGCGGGCGAGGGGGAATTCCAGACCGGAATTTTCCAGCAGGGTTGTTTTGCCGCAGCCGGGTGGGCCGATGATGATGTACCACGGCAGGTCATAGAGATATTGCTTGCCAAACAGACGATCTTTGAGGCTGGTTTGCTTTAAATGTTGGGTGGCTTCTTCAAAACGTTGCTTGAGGACAGCCACTTCCTCGGTGGAGACGTCGGCCGCTGTCTCCTGTGGGGGTTCCGGGGCGGCAACCAGTGTATCGATCATCTGGTCGTTCGCCTGGGTGGCCTTGATCCTGAGGCGGAAGTTGTTGGCGCCCCAGATAACGATAAGGATCAGGATGGCCAGCAGGCGGTTGAACGGGCTGGCGAGCGGTTTGCTTTCTGCAATGCCCAGATAGGGGCCGCCAAACCAGATCAGCACAACCAGTGCAATAATGCCAATAATGCTGATAATCCATTTCTGGCTCAGAAATTGAAACAGTCTTTTCATTTTGTTGTCTGTGCGTCCCTTCGTACACGAGGTGTTTTCAGGTCTGTCCCCCCACTCCACCAGCGTACGATGTCATGGTTCGGGTTGTGCCGTACCGGGTTTAGGGTTGGCAATATTTTCCAGTGATTCATAGACCGGTTCAGAGCGTTCTTCCAGTACCACGGTAAAGCCGATAAAAATGGCCAGCAGGATGGCGCTGGCGACGGCCACCACCACCCAGAGTGGAATAAATTGACGCAAACTGCGTTTTTGGCCGGACTGGCTTTGCCAATGTGGCGAGAGCTCGCGTGGAAATTCACCGCGGCGTCGGCGTATATGTTCGAAGACGACATTTCTGAGTTCTTCCAGCTTCTCCTGGCCTCTGTCCACGACGGCATAGCGCCCCTTGAAGCCCAGGCTGATGCAGACAAACATCAATTCCAGCAACTCCAGACTCGCATTGGGATCCTTGAGCAGGCGGTCGAGGATGACAAAGAAGGTTTCGCCGCCACTGGTCTCATTGTGCAGGCTGCTGAGTAAGCCTTGCTGGGCCCAGACACTGCGACTGCCCCAGATGGTGTTCAGGACTGCCTCATCGATAAAGGCGCACAGTACATAACGGCTTGTGTAGGTGACATCATTGGCCAAACCCAGTGCCCTGGCCTTGCCTTCAAAGCTTTTGATTTCATCCATAGCCTGCCTGCGCAGGCCTTCAACATCGTGATGAGAAACCATGCTGCTTGTGCTGCTGGCCAGTTTGAGCAGGGCGGATGCCGCACCCACCAGCGGGTTGATGCCCGAGCTGGTGAATGGCTGTTGTTCCGGAGAAATATAGGATGGTGGAGGGGGGGGCGCAGGTGGCGTGGGTGCGCTTGTTGCTGCACCGCGCCCGCCCGGTCGGGGGATAAATACCGTCCTGTCATTGTCGCCCGGATATCCGGAGGAATCATCAATGGTCATGTTTGTTACCTAGATTCTTTAATCGCCCAAAGCTCCATATCCAGGCCGGAAAACGTCCCCGATACATGCACAGCAATCGCCCCGGATTTTTCCAGTCCTTGCCAATACTCGCTGCTTCGATCAAGTTCGAAATAGGTGTATCCGGCATGGTAGGGAATGTGGCGGGGAGCGACCGGCAGCAGGCGCAAGCCAATACCGGGCAGGCCGGAATTTACCATCTGGCGAATGTAGTCAGATGGCCCGATTTTCACCTGTGCCGGAAACTGGGCCTGCAATTCTTCCTGGCGCAGATTGGCTTTAACCGCCAGCACAAACTGTGCTTGTTTGAACAGGTCGGTGTCGGAAACCGTTGCCAGATGAATGCCGTAATTGCGTTTCTCCAGCGCTACGGCGATAGCGTTTTGTTCCAGCACCAGGGTGAGTGAGCGCCGCAGTTCATCCATCACGGCGGCAAAACTGTTTTCATGGTCATCCTGCAGATAGGCAGGAAAGGCGGGCGGACGTTTCCCGTCCGCGGTGAATGTTGCCAACTCTCCGGCGAGTTGTACTGCGGTGCGATAAAAGCTTTCCGGATGCAGCCTGGGTAGCTTGTCCAGGTGTTCGATGAGTGGTGCTACACGATTGACCAGTTGCAACATCATGAAATCCGAGATTTCCGCCACCCCGGCACCGGCGCCAGACACCCGGCCGACCAAGGCTTCGCTGCGGTGTTTCAACAAGCCGAGCAGCTCAGTGATAAAGCCCTTGAGTTTCGGGCTGGCGGAGCAATCGAGGCAGGGAGGAATAAAGGTATCGTCCAGGATGACGCCCTTGTCCGGTCGGGTTTCCAAAATGCGAGCCAGGCCAAGGCAGGAAAAGTGATTGCGTTCTTCATCGGCCAGCATCAAACGCATTTGCAGTTGGCCAACCTGAAGTGGAACCGTTTTATCATGGCCGGTCACATTATCATTCACGTCCAGTTCAAACGGGCGATAGCGGGCCAGTAATGCCTTGTTGTCGCTGATATCGGTCTCGATCATGCCCTGACGGCTCAGGGGTAATGATAGAAATACCGTTTGTTGATGCAGCTCTTCCGGGATGTTTAACGGTGGCGGCGGCGGGGCGTCAGCCGGAATGTCGAAGGCTGTGCCATCAGGCATAATGCCCCGGCATGAGCGAATGGAAAATTTCCCCAGTGCCAGAAATTCTACATCAATATCCAGCGAGGATATGCCCCAGCCCCAGGCTTGCAGGCTTCCGCTGCGCGCATCAATCAGGCTTTCAAGATAGCGATCGTGTTGTTGAAAATGATGGGGGTGAAGGAAGGTGCCTTCCGACCAGATAACCTTGTTACGCCATGACATAGGTCTTTCCCGAATTAGAGGCCATTAATCAATCACTTTGCCAGTGGTTGATTAACGGCCCCATTGTATTATTTGTGGTCTATTGTGACAGACTGTTTGCCAATCTTTACGATAAATGTGTTGGTCTTGTTCAGTTTCAGTTCTGTTGTGGCGCGCCATACGGCCTGATCGATATCGCGAAATGCCGCTAATACAGCAAAGACGCGGGTATTATCCTGGGGCTTGAACATCAGTTCACGCCCTTCACCGGGCGAAACTTCAAATTCCTGACGGGCGATCAGATCACCCCCCAGGGTTGCCGCCTCTTCGTCGTAAAGTTGAAAGAACTCCGCATTATTAAACGTATCCGCTGAGGTTAATTCGTAGACACGAACCACAAGTGGTGAGGGACGGTTGTTGATGTCCGGGTTGATCTCATGTGATGCCAGGATCTGCGCCTTGATTTTAGTGGGGAAAATGGTCGGCAACTTGGAAACACAGGCAGTCAGTGCGAGCAGTATGAAGATGCAGCCTAGAAAGCGCGTCATGTGGTGAGCGGTTTTGCCCATAATCATAGTTTTTTCTCTTTGTCCGGGTTAATGGTTGGATTTTCTGGCACTTTTAAGTTCTGCTATCTGTTGCTCATAGGCACTGGCAAATTCGTCGCCGAGGAGATGTAAAAAGTCGTTTTCCGCATCGGCCTCGGCGATCAGGTAACGGGTCTTGAATAAATCCCAACACTTGGCCTTCCTGACAAACGGAAGCAGGCTGTCGATGGTGGATATACTCTGAAATTCCTTCTCCACACTCTCCGGGTCAAAGCGGTGTACCAGGGTGCTCAGTGCCATCCGTAAACCGGATAGTGTGGCCATCTGGTGGGCCTGGATATCGTCAATGGCTTCCTGTACCGATTCGATGGGCGGGAGATAACCTTTTTCGGTTGGGAACAGAAGCTTGGCCAAGGCGCCATTTGCATCGATCGAGAATTTGAAGGGGTTGTTCTGCGCCGGGCGAATGGTCGTGACGCCGAGGCGGAATTCACTCTTCAGACTGGTTCGTGTCTCAAGGATTTGTTTGTATCCTTCACTCATAACGCGCAACAGCCTTCCCGCAGATGCCATAAATTCATTGATTTCATCCGCCGAGAGCGTGCTTGGCTCAAGCCCGGCGCCCTGTAAAAAGGCATCCACAGCCTGATTGCTGGCGGTGGAGTCGACGGGCAATTCAGGTTTTGCGGCAGGTGCTCTTTTCTCCTGCTCGGGCTGGCTTGGCTGAGGCTTGGCTTCTATAGGTTTACTGATAGACGGGGCGGGCTCCGGGTCGGGTTTTTCCTCGGCCAGGATATCCCAGTCTTCAGGAATTGCCTGTGGCGGTTGGAAAAACTGTTGCTCTGCCGCGCTGTGCTCGGCGGCAGTGGCAGGTTTTTCCGCGGCCGATACGGCCAGGTCGCTAAAATCGAAATCGTCGAAAAGATTTTCCGGGTCTGGCTTTTCCCCGTGCGCTAAAGGTTCGGGTATTGCGTAGGGCGGAGGAATCTCCTGTTGGCTTTCTGCGGCCCCCCAAAGTTTCCCCGGAGGCTTAGCAGCAAGCCCGGCCTCAGGCGTGGGGATGCCGGCTTCCTCCTGGCTTAGTGAAATGCGACATTCGTATTCACCGATCGTGAGGGTGTCGCCGTCATAGAGCTGGACACGGTGTCCCCGGCCAACGGGTTCAGGCGCGTGGTTAATAAAGGTGCCATTGGTGCTGTTGTCACTGAGATAATAATGGCCGTTCTCGTAATGAACGGTGGCATGTTGGTGGGAGACTATTCTGTCAGCGTCTGGAAGAACGAAGTCGTTATCAGGGGCGCGGCCAATGCTGCAGTCTTCATGGCCTATGGTAATGGTAAGCTTTTCATGTGTTCGATTTTGATAGCTTGTAACGTACAGGACAAGAGTCATTGAGTGCATCCTGTTTCACGAAAATAGAAAATCCCTTAATATTACTTACCTACAACTGTCCGGGCATCTAGGTCATTGTTTTTTAATGGTGTTTTTGGAAATAAGGGCAAAAAAGCCAGCAAGATCAGGGGGTTTTGTCCATTTTGAGAAAGCTTAAAACAATAGCTTACCCTAATCCATCTACCTGAGCAGTGACACTTTCTTTAAGATTTCATGAAAACATCAGAGATGTGAATCGAAGAAGATGTAGGGAGCTTGTTGGTTATTTTTGGAGCCGAAGCTCCTTCACAAATCAATCGTATATTCAAAGATTAAGCCAGATATAGCGCATAAGCAAGTTCCGGCCATAGCGCGTAAATCGGCATGCGCTGACATCTCTCGATTTCTTCCATGGCTTATTATTTCTCCGTAAACAGTCCCGGCATTCCGCGTGGTTCCAACCCGCTCCGGAACGTCGCTACACCGCGACACAGAACCACAGCTACAACAACGCCGCACCAAAAGGGGGCACTATTCTTATAAAAACCTATTTTTGGCAGGTAAGTAACGGGGAACCCAATCCAGAGAAATTACATGTTGCCGCTTGTAGCGCCCGAGTCTCGGCTCTTGTTGGGAGGAAATATGTTCTATTATGCCGGTAGTCATGAGAAGCTTCCGATGCCGTTTCTCATGGCGGCTATCTAACCCATTGTTTTGTTAGGCCTTAATGTGCCGACAGGCCTGTCAAAATGATTGTTGACACCCCCTGGTCGCTCTCGCGACGATTTAACGGATCAATGTAGGTTGAACGAGCACTATGTTTGTCAACGGTAAAACCCGGCGCGCCACGCGCATTCAGAACGCCCTGTTCCTGATCCTGTTCCTCGCCCTGGTGGGGATGCTGGCGTGGCTCAGCACGCGCTACACCTTTACCGCGGACTGGACGGCCAGTGGCCGAAATACCCTCTCTGCGGCTAGCAGCGGACTGCTTGAACAGCTCGATGGCCCGGTCAATATCACCGCCTTCGCCACCACGGACGAGTCGGTACGGCACGCCATCCGTGACCTCTTGGCGCGTTATCAGCGCCACAAGCGCGACATCACCCTGGAATTCGTCAACCCGGATCTGCAGCCGGCGCGGGTGCGCGAGCTGGGCATCCGTGTCAACGGTGAACTGCTGATCGAGTATCAGGGCCGGCAGGAAAAACTCGCCAGCCTGTCCGAGCAGAGCATCACCAACGCCTTGCAGCGACTGGCGCGCAGCGGCGAGCGCTGGCTGGTATTCCTCGAAGGCCACGGCGAACGCAGGCCACTGGGCGAGGCCAATCACGACCTCGGTGCCTGGGGCAAGCGCCTGGAGGAGAAGGGCTTCAAGATTCAGTCGATGAATCTGGTCAGCAGCCCCGCCATTCCTGACAACACCGCGGTACTGGTGCTGGCCGGCCCGCAGACAGACCTGATGCCGGGTGAGGTGGCGCTGATCCAGCAATTCGTTGAGGGTGGCGGTAACCTGCTGTGGCTTGATGATCCCGGCGATCCACACGGCCTGCAGCCGCTGGCTGAGATGCTGGGTGTACATTTCGTGCCCGGCGTCATCGTCGACCCAACCACCCAGGTGCTGGGCATTTCTGACCCGCGCCTAGCCATCGTCAGCACCTATCCACCCCACCCGGTGACGCGCAACTTCGATGTCATCACCCTGTTCCCGCAGGCCGCCGGCATCACGCACGAGCTGCCCGCTGGCTGGCAGGGGCAGGCTATTCTTGTCTCGGCCGAGCGCAGCTGGTCGGAGACGGGCGAGTTGAGTGGGCAGATTACCATCGACGATGGGCAGGACGTCCCGGGGCCGCTGACCCTCGGCGTGGTGATGAGCCGTGTGCGCGGCGACGCCGGCGAACAGCGTGTGGCGATCATCGGCGACGGCGATTTCCTCTCCAATGCTTACCTGGGCAACGGCGGTAACCTCATCCTGGGCATGAACCTCATCAACTGGCTGTCCCATGACGACCGCTTCATCGACATCCCGGTCAAGGTTGCGCCGGATCGGACCCTGACCTTTTCTCCGCTGGCGCAGGGCATGATTGGCCTCGGCTGGTTGGTACTGCTGCCACTGGGGCTGGTAGCGACCGGTGCCGTCATCTGGTGGCGGCGCAAACGGTGAGTAAAAAAATGAATCCACGCAACCTCCTCAACCTGGGACTGGTCGTGGCGCTGCTGGTACTCGGTGGGTTTATCGGTTTCAGCCAACAGGGACCGCCACCGGCGGAACCGGAGCATCTGAGCACCCTTGCCGAGACCGACATCACCCGCATCGAGATCCGTCCGGAACGCCATGCCGATGCGGTGCTCGAACGGCGTGGCAGCGAATGGTGGCTGGTCGAACCCTTCACGGCCCGTGCCGATACGGCCAGGGTCGATGCCGCCATCGGCCTGGCCCGTGCACGTAGTCTGGCCCGCTATGCCGTCAGCGCGGTGGATATGCAACAGGCCGGGCTGGCGTCGCCGGATCTGGTGTTGCGAATCAACGACGTCATCCTGGAGCTGGGTGGCACCGAACCCCTGCGCGGGCGGCGCTATGTGCGTCTGGGCGACCGCGTGCACCTGATCGTCGACCGCTACAGCTACCTGTTGCAGGGTGGGCTGGCCTCGTTGGTCAGTCCCCAGCTGTTGCCGACAGGCGCGCGTCTGCAGGAGATCGAGCTGCCGGGGCTGCATCTGTTGCAGCGCGGTGGCCACTGGCAGTTGGCCGATGGCGAGGCCACCTCTGCCGATGCCCTGCAGGCACTGGTGGATGAATGGCGGCATGCCCACGCCCTGCGTGTTAGTCGCCGTGATGGTGACGAGGAGGGTGAACCCATCGTCTTGCGCGTGGCCGTCGGTGCGTCGCCGGTTCGCTTCATTCTCCAGCGTGGCGAGGATGAGGTTTTGCTTATCCGCCCGGATCTGGGTCTGGCTTATCATTTCCTGCCTGCCGCTGCCGAACGCCTGCTGGCTTTGCCTCCCGTCGAAGGTGCGGCCGGCGGAGACGGCGATGCCTGAACTGCCGGAGGTCGAAACCACCCGCCGCGGCATCGCGCCGTACATCGAGGGTGAACGGGTGTGTGGGGTGGTGGTCCGACAGCCGCGCCTGCGCTGGCCGGTACCGGCGCGGCTGAAGGCGGCATTGTGCGGACAGACGATCGATACGGTACGCCGTCGGGGTAAATACCTGCTGTTAGAGTCTGCCGCCGGCACGGTGATCCTGCACCTCGGCATGTCCGGCAGTCTGCACGTGGTGGAGGCCGGCACGTCCGCGGAGAAGCACGATCATGTCGATATCATCTTCGCCAATGGTTGTTGCCTGCGTCTGCGTGACCCGCGGCGATTCGGCGCCGTACTGTGGACCACGCGTGCGGCAGAGACCCACAAGCTGCTGCAGGGACTGGGGCCGGAGCCCCTGTCCGATGTCTTCGATACGGATTATCTGTTTACTGCCTCACGCGCCCGCCGCGTCAGCATCAAGGCCTTCATCATGGACAGCAAAGTGGTGGTGGGGGTGGGCAACATCTATGCCAGCGAATCGCTGTTCATGGCCGGTATCCATCCGCAGACCGCCGCCGGGCGTATCGGACGGGTACGCTATGAACGCTTGGTGAGGGCGATAAGGCAGGTGCTGGGCAAGGCCATCGAACAGGGCGGCACCACCCTGCGTGACTTCACCAATAGCGAGGGCAAGCCGGGTTATTTCCAGCAGCAGCTGCAGGTTTACGGTCGTGCCGGTGAGGCCTGTCTGAGTTGCAACGGCCGCATCCGCAGTCTGCAATTAGGGCAGAGGAATACCTTTTATTGCCCGCAGTGCCAGCGTTGATGGCGGTGTGCCGGATGGTCGGCCAATCTCTCCGGGTTGGATTCCCCGCAGCGTGCAGCGAAATGATTTTATTGCCCGGAACAATTGTAACGCTAGGGTAACGGCCCCTTGGGCCTCGATGGTTTTCCCACCCTTGGCATCGCGGCCCAGGGGGCCACTCCTACGCACACAAAAAAGCCCGCACAGGCGGGCCTTTTTTCAGTTGCTCTTTTGACGGTCTCAGCAGGGCTGGACGTTGGTCGCCGAGAGCCCTTTTTGACCATTTTCAACCTCAAATGAAACGGCTTGACCTTCGGCAAGGCTCTTGAAGCCGGTGCCTGTAATGCTGGAATGGTGGACGAATATATCCTCGCCGCCTTCTTGCGGTTCGATGAATCCAAAACCCTTAGCGTCATTAAACCACTTGACGGTACCTTGTGCCATTTTGCTACTCCTTGTGATTGATTGTTTTTGATCAGGGAAGCGCCCGGGTTTGCTGCCAAAATGGCTTTGCCGCGTGGCGCCCAAACCCGGCATGCTCCCAGCAGACGGCGTCAGGGACGGTCGACACAGGCGAAGCATTGCTCGATGCCTCCCATCGACAACCCCGGTTGTCTGCAGGCTGCCGAGTATACCTCCATGCCCCGAAAAATGTCACACTTGAAAAAGCTTATCCGGCAAGCAGCGCCTTGCTCAGCTGGTCTGCCCACTCGACGGCTTCCAGGTAGGCCTTGCGTGGCTAAGCGCCTTCAATCGGGTTGGCCTCCACGGTATCCCAGTCGCCCAATTCATAGGCGAGCACCAGACCGAGTAATTGGCCTAGCGTGCCCTCGTGTTCAAGCAATGCCTGATTGATTTCATCGGTCAGTGGCAAGCTGGACAGCACGTTTCCCAGGGGCTGGTCAGTGAGTGCATCGAGGGTCGAGAACAGGCCGGTGGTGAAGGCGCTGCTGCCGGCCTGACCGGCGGCTTTTCCCAGGGTTTCGCACATGCGTGCGCGGATCAGAGAGGTGAGCAGCAGTTCATAGGGTTTGTCGTCGATCTGCGCCATGACGAGGATGGTGAGCCAGGTCTTGATGCGCTGCAGGCCGATCATGGTGGCGGCGCACTGGATGGACTCGATTTTGCGTGAGTAGCTGAATTGTGCCGAGTTGATATAGCGCAGGATGCGGTAAGAGAAACTCACGTCCTGGGCAATGAGGTCAGCGAGTTCCTTGAATTCGATCTCAGGGTCCTGAATGCGGGCCAGCAGACGCAGGATGAGCGTGCGGCAAGAAGGGGTGTGTTCACCCTTGACCAGGTCTGGCTTGCAGAAGAAGTAGCCCTGGAAAAAATCGAAGCCAAGCGCCTTGCAGGCGTGAAAGTTTTCCTGGGTCTCGACCTTTTCCGCCAGCAGCGGGATATTGAAGGCCTTCAGTGTGGTGACGTGTCGCTGGATCTGGTGTGGATTCAGGTTGAGCACGTCCAGTTTGATCAGGTCTGCCAGCTCCACCAGTGGGCGTTTGCTGTCATCGTATTCGAAGTCGTCCAAGGCGATGGTGTAGCCATCCTGTTTGAGGCGTTGCAGGGCGGCCAGTAGCTCGGGTCCGGGGATGACGTCTTCCAACACCTCCAGCACCACCTGCTCGGGGGCCATGGCGCTGGGCAGGCCCTCAATGATGAAGCGTTCGGTGAGGTTGACGAAGGCCGGGTGTGTGCCCACCAGTCGTGGCAGGCCGATTTCCATCAGGGCATTGACCAGCAGCTGCGAGGTGGCCTGTTCGCCATCGGTGAATTCGGCATGATCGCTGTCACTGGCCCGGAACAGCAGTTCGTAGGCGTGGACGTCCAGTTTGCGGTCATAAATGGGTTGTCGGGCAATGAATACTTGAGACATGGCGCCCTCCTGGCGCACGGGGAATGTGCAGACTATCGGCGGGTGTTTCTTAATCTTTACTGTGGTAGCGCAACTGTGGTGGCGTGGATCAACGGGCCAGTTGATCCATCAGCTCCGGCAGCCACAGGGCGATCTGCGGGAACACCGCCACCAGGGTCAGTGCCGCCAGTTGGATGGCGACGAAGGGCAGGATGCCGCGGTAGATCTGCTGCATGCGCACTTCGGGCGGCGCGGCGGCCTTGAGGTAGAACAGCGAGAAGCCGAAGGGTGGGGTGAGGAAGGAGGTCTGCAGATTCAGTGCGATGAGTACTGCAAACCACAGCGGATCCACGTCCAGGTAGATGGCGATGGGGGCGAGGATGGGCACCACGATGAAGCTGATCTCGATGAAGTCGAGGAAGAATCCAAGAATAAAGATGATCAGCATGCTGGCGAGCAGGAAGCCCCACTGGCCGCCGGGCAGGCCGGTCATCAGCTCGTGCACCAGGTCGTCGCCGCCCAGGCCCCGGAATACCAGGCCGAAGGCGGTAGCGCCGACAAGGATGAGAAATACCATGCTGGTCATGCGTGTGGTGCTGCGCATGGCGCTGCGCAGGTTTTTCAGATTCAGACGGCGGCGAGTGGCGGCCAGCAGCATGGCGCCCAGAGCGCCCACAGCGGCGGATTCTGTGGGTGAGGCAACGCCGAAGAAAATGGAACCGAGCACGGCAAATATAAGCAGCAACGGCGGGATCAGGCTCTTGATGACCTGGGGCAGCAGGGCGCCATCGCCGGCCTTTGGCGTCACTGCCGGGGCCGAGTCCGGCCGCCAGCGCGCCACCAGCAGAATATAGATAATGAACAGCACGATCAGCAGCCCACCCGGGATGACGGCAGCGGCGAACAGTTGCCCCACCGGCACGCCGATGATATCACCGAGAAGGATTAAAACGATGCTGGGTGGCACGATCTGCCCCAGGGTGCCGGAGGCGGCAATGGTACCGGTAGCCAGCTCCGGCTTGTAGCCGTGGCGCAGCATCACTGGCAGGGCGATCACCGCCATGGTCACTACCGTTGCCCCCACCACACCGGTGGTGGCGGCCAGCAGGGCGCCGACCAGGACGATAGACACGCCCATGCCGCCGCGCAGCTGCCCGAACAGGCGGCTCATGGTCTCCAGCAGCTCTTCCGCCAGGCCGGATTTTTCCAGTACGATGCCCATGAAGACGAACAGTGGCACCGCCAGCAGGGTGAAGTTGGTCATGATGCCCCAGATACGTAAGGGCAGCAGGGCGAAGAAGTCGAGTCCCAGTAGTACGCCGCCGAACAGCAGCGACACGGAGCCCAGGGTGAAGGCCACCGGGTAGCCCAGCAGGAGCAGACCCACAGTGGCGGCGAGCATGACCAGGGCCCAGATTTCCATCAGTGACGTTTTTCCAGCAATACGCACAGGCTGCGCAGCATATTGGCTACACCCTGCAACAGCAGCAGGCCGAAGCCCACGGGGATTGCCGCCTTGAGCAGGAAGCGGTACGGCAGGCCGCCGGGGTCGGGTGAGCCCTCGCCCATACCGTAGCTGTTGGCGACAAATTGCAGCGAGCTAATGATGATCATCAGGCAGAAAGGCAGCAGCAGAAACAGGCCGCCGAACAGGTCGACCATGGCGCGGCGGCGATCGGTCATCCACTGGCTGTTGTAGAAGATATCCACTCGCACATGGCCATTGTGCTTGAGGGTGTAGGCCGCGCCGAGCAGGAACAGCAGCGCGAACAGGTGCCACTCCAGTTCCTGCAGGGCCACCGAGCCGGTCTGGAACAGGTAGCGCATGGCTACGTCGTAGGCGGTTACCAGCACCATCGCCAGCACCAGCCAAGCCACGGCACGGCCGCTCCACTCGCTGATCAATTCGATGGTCGCAATGAGGCGTTTGAGGCTCGGCTGCAAGGGCGGGGTTCCGGATCAAAAAAACGCCGGCATTCTACCGCAAATCCGTGCCGTCTGCCGGGTTGCCTTGCGCGATGGGGCCGTAGGAGTGGGCCATGTCCGGGATGAACAGAGTTCTGTCCATGCATTGTGGGAGCGGCTTCAGCCGCGATAGGGCACAATAAGGATATTGAATTCGCGGCTAAAGCCGCTCCCACAGATTTATTGTTGCTCCAATATCGCGGGCATGGCCCGCTCCTACGGCTGGAAGGATTTGGGCCACCAGTGGGCAGAAGTTGCGCTGGGCCTCGTCGTCGATGCGGCGGCTGTGGGCGCAGGCGCTGAAGATGGGCATGTCGTCTATTTCCTGCAGGCGTTGCTGTGGCGACTAAAGTTGTGGCTGCAGGGGTCGATTGGCTTGCTGATGTCAAGATGCCTGATTATTTCAATGGAGATTTACATGAAACGCTTGCTCTGTACCCTGGTGCTGATTGTTGCGGTGTCGGCTGCCCATGCCGCACCGGTCTACCACCCTGCGGGTTCCAACCTGACCTCTGGTGATGTCAGTAACGGCCAGTCCATCATGTCGGATATCACCAATCCTGCCGCCAGCGCCGTGCAGCTGGAGCGCGACGGCGCGCATGTGTAGTTCGGGATTATCAGCAACATCGGGATCGGCATCGAATACGGCCAGGTGGATAATATCTTCAATGTCATCGATGAAAGGCCAAGGCCTACTCCGATGGACTGGCGGTGAGCGTGCCGACGTTTACCGGGAATCCGAATAACCCTACCGATGTGAGTCAGTATATCGCTGCCATCCAACAGGCCATTGATATACCCGTGGCGGATATCAATAGCGTACTTGCCACGGTGGCCGCCGACGGTTACGGCAAGGTCTTCGGTTCCATGAATCTGCCCCTGATGCCGGTGGTGGTGGGCAACGACTTTCTCGCTGGAGCGCTGGTGTTTGATGCCAGCGTTTCTATAGCCGCAAAAGCTGTAGGGTTATATGATAGCATCGACATTGACTTTGCCGATGTGCAGGCCCAGTTGCTAAATGGAAACACGGTGCTGGATTTGGGCGAAGTGGATCTCGATCTTAGTAATCCCAGTGCGCCAATCATGACGGTGAACAATGACACCACATTGCTGACCCGCGCCGCGGGTGTGAGCGAATTTGCCCTCGGCTATAGCCGGCAGCTGTTCAGGCATGAGGCCGGTGATCTGTTCGGTGGACTGCGTGCCAAGTACTACCGTGTGGGCATGACGCAAGCGGCGACCCGGCTCGGCAACCTGACTGATGCCGAGCAGCTGTTTCAGGATATCCGTAACGCCGAGTTTAATTTCGACAGCAACCTTGGGCTCGACCTAGGGGTGTTGTGGGTCAGCGAGAATTACCGCTTGGGCGCGACGGTGATGAATATCAATGCGCCCAGCTTCACCTTTCCCGGCCTGGATGTCAGTGGCTATTCGGCCGGCCCCATTGCCCGCCTGCTGGGCGAAGAGTACGTCTACACCATGGAGGCCCAGCTCAAACTGGAGGCGGCGTTGTTTTCCAGCAATCGCCAATGGGCCCTCAACGCCGGACTGGATGCCAATGCGGTTCCCGACCCGTTTGGTGACGACTATCAGTGGGCGACGCTGAGCGCGGCCTATTTGACCGACAGCTGGTGGATTCCAGGCGCCCGTGTCGGTTATCGCGGCAATCTGGCCGGAGAGAAAATGAACTACGTTACCCTGGGCGCCACCCTGTTCAAGGTTTTCAATGTTGATCTGGCCGTGGCGCTGAATGATGTCACCATTGATGGCACCAGCATGCCCCGTGGCGCGATGCTCAATATGGGGCTTGAGTTGTCTTTCTGATCACTTTTCCGGCGCATAAAAAACCCCTGCGGTGGCGACGCCTTGGGGTTTTTTTGTGCGACTCAGAACTGGAAGCCGAGCTGTGCATGGGCGCCGTCCTGTTCCTTACTGTGTGAAACGGCAATGTCGAGCGTCAGCAAACCAAAGACGGCGCCCAACCCGAGTGATACGGTGCCGACCTGGGTGCCGACCAGATTTTGCTGATAGCCGCTGCGCAGGGCGAGCCAGCGCCAGGGTTTGAATTCCACGCCCAGGGCGGCCATCTGGGTGGCGGAGTCGAAGCCAGCGGCCTGGTTTCTCATCAGGTCGAGATCCAGCTCCAACACCGTGCGCCGGCTCTGGTAGGCAAAGCCGGCGCGCAGCTGTGGGGTGATGTCGAAGGTGTCTCCCGTATTACCGTATTCGAAGCTGCTGGAAAACAGGTTTTTGGCCATCAGCCCCAGTTTCCAGACGCCGAACTCTTTCAGTACACCGATATCCAGGTTGAAGGCCGCACTGCTGCTGTACTGGTTGCGCTCGATGCGGGTCTTGGCAGCGCGGATATCCTCGCTGTAGCCATAACCCTCGACAAAGAGAAATTTGACGTTGAATCCCACCGCCAGCTGGCGGCGCCAGCCGGTGCCGCTGATGGACTTGGCGGCGGTGATGCCGTTTTCCAGCACCTGGGCGCCACGGTGTTCGATGCGGGAGGCGTACTGGGGGGCGGTGGGATCACCCAGGTTATCGCCCGCAATGCTGGCACGTGCATTGGCCCAGTCATAGATGTGTATATAGGCCGCGCCGCTGAGCAGGCGGCTGGGGATGGCCAGCAGGATGGCGCTGTTGCCGCCTTCCCGGTAGATGTCGCCGCCCATGGCATTGAGGCGGGCCAGCGCGGCGTTCCGGTTGGCGATGGTGGGGCTGGCGTCCAGCGTATTGGCGGCCTGCTTGAAGGCGGCCAGGTTGTCTTTCAGGTTATCGGGATCACCGCGCTGGCGACCCATGCCGGGGGCCATCAGAAACCACTCGTGCTGTTCGTCGGCGGTGGTCCGCAGGGCCGGGTTGTTGAAGGTGGCATAACGGGCGCCGGTGGCGACGCCGACGCCACCCATGCCGGCGGCGCGTACATCGAAGACGCCAAAGGGTTGCGCCTGGGTGAGGCCGGCGCTGGCCAGCAGGCCAATGCCGGCCAAGGCTGCGCGGATGTGCTGGCGGTACATCAGCTGTTTTCCCCACTCCAGAGCATGTCCAGTACGGCGTCCAGTCCTCGGTGATGGAGGGCGGCGTCGGCCTGGGTGCGTACCGCGGGCTTGGCGTGGTAGGCCACGCCAAGTCCGGCCACGGCGAGCATTTTCAGATCGTTGGCGCCGTCGCCCACGGCCACCACCTGCGTGGGGTGGATCTCCAGCTCGTGGCACAGGGCGGTGAGGTAGATGGCCTTGGCCTCAGCGCCGACGATGGCGCCCTCCACCGAACCCAGCAGCTTGCCGTCCTTCGCCGCGAGGACGTTGGCGAGGGTGAAATCCAGCCCCAGGCGTGCCTTCAGGCGGTCGGTGAAAAAGGTGAAGCCGCCGGACACCAGGGCCAGCTTGATGCCGCGTGCCTTGAGGCCGTCGACCAGGGTTTCCGCGCCCGGGTTGAGACGCAGGCGCTCATCGTACACCTGCTGCAGGGCCGATGTGCTGAGCCCCTCCAGCAGCGCGACGCGCTGGCGCAGTGAGGCTTCGAAGTCGATTTCGCCACGCATGGCGGCCTCGGTGATGGCGGCCACCTGCGGCTTGACGCCGACGAAGTCGGCGATTTCATCCACGCATTCGATGCTGATGAGGGTGGAGTCCATGTCCGTGATCAACAGGCCGACGCTGGCCGGGTTGAAATCGGCGGGCAGGGTATTGATGTCCAGATGCAGCTCGGCACGCAGGGCCTCCAGTGCCGCGTGATCCAGGGCATCGCTGTGCCGGATGCGGAAATGGCTGCCGCAGTCCTGCAGTTCGCCGCCCAGGCGTTCATTCAGGGTGGCACGTTGCTCGGGGCTCAGCTCGGTGGTGTGGATGAGGGTGGTGGACATGGCTTCCCGCGGGTCGGATCGGTGGACCCCTGCATTCTAATGCGCACACCGGCGGATGTCAGCGTACTTCGCTCAGTAATTGCGCAATCATGCGATATGGACATGATTGGGCACCGGTATTAACCGCTTAGAGATGACAAGTTGTTCCACTCTTTCAGTGAGTTGCCGTGGTCTGGGCCCTGCGACGCTGGTAAAGTCGTCTCCAAAACCATTCGGCTTGTGATAAACCAGCTTGGTGTCAATGGTGCATAAGGGGAGTATGGGGATTGCGAAATCTACGATTCCTGATGTGTGTAAAACCCCGACACCCGGTGGACCGGT
>JAJRWE010000104.1 GCA_024276955.1 Gammaproteobacteria bacterium | reverse complement strand
TGGTTTGCGGCATGTTGTCGAGCAAATAACCGCCACGCCCGCGCTGCAGGTAGTCCAGCATGGGGATGATCAGATAGTCAGCAATGCCCGCGGCAGCACCGGAAAAATAATCGCTTGTCTTCAGCGCAGTTTCGATAATCTCAAGCTGGCGCCTGACCGCCGGCACAGCGGCCTCCAGTCTGCTCTCATCGACCTCACCATTCTCCCCAGAGGGGAAGGCATATACCAAAATGAATTTGCGGATGATTATTGGATCAAAATAACCATTGGCGGCACTGATCCATTGATCCATCAGCGCCAGTGCTTCAACCGAGCTTGGGCTGAGTGACGGGCCGTCAAAGCGGCGGTCGATATAGCGACAGATAGCGGCCGTCTCGTAAACGACAAACTCGCCGTGGCGGAGGATCGGCACCCGTTTGAAGGGGTTGTTGAGCAGGAGGCGATCGGAACGGCTGATCTTCTCCCGCAGTTGGTAGGCCACTCCCTTCTCCTCGCAGCAGAGCAGGGTGCTGCGAACATAAGTGCTGAATTCCATCCCATAAATCACCAGCGTGTTGTTCATGACATTTCCCATTTTTGTTGCATGTTTTCGGCGTGCTCAGCCGCGTAGATAGCGCGCCAGCAATCCCAACTTTGGCATCTCATCCGGCCACGGGATCAGCACCCGATGACCGCCGCCGGGAGCCTCGTTCACGGCTTGTCCTCGCAGGTCGGTCATGGCCTCAATCCGCATCTTCCGGTTGCCTTCGGGGCGGATCACCTCCACGTTGTCGCCGATGCGAAACTTGTTCTTGGCCAGGATCTCCGCCTGACCGTCGGCCACGGCAATGACCTCTCCACAAAATTGTTGTTCACTGCTCACCGAATGGCCCTGTAGATAATTTTGATGTTCGGCGACGTGGTGACGCTGGTAAAAGCCGTCGGTGTAACCACGATTGGCGAGCCCTTCCAGGGCCCCCAGCAGCTGTGGGTCGAATTCACGCCCGGCCACGGCGTCATCGATGGCCTGACGGTAGACCTGTGCGGTGCGCGCGGCGTAATAGTGCGACTTGGTGCGGCCCTCGATTTTCAGGCAGTCGACGCCGATTGTGCACAGTCGAGCGACATGCTCCAGCGCACGCAGATCCTTGGAATTGAGAATATAGGTACCGTGTTCGTCTTCCTCCATCACCATTTGTTCACCGGGGCGGCCGCCTTCTTCGATCAACACCGGCTGGTCGGCCAACGGATGGCGGGGCATGTCGCCGCAGGCCGAGGGGGCGGCGGTGATCTCGGCCAGGTCGATGGCCTGCAGGTCGCCAGTGGCGTCCTCTGCGGCGGGGGTGACACTGTAATCCCAGCGGCAGGCATTGGTGCAGGTGCCCTGATTGGGGTCGCGACGGTTGAAGTAGCCGGACAGTAGGCAGCGGCCGGAATAGGCGATGCACAGGGCACCGTGCACGAACACCTCCAGCTCCATGTCCGGGCAGCGCTGGCGGATGTCGTCGATTTCATCCAGCGACAATTCACGCGACAGGATCACCCGCTCCACGCCCATGCTCTGCCAGAACTGCACCGTGGCGTAGTTCACCGTGTTGGCCTGCACCGAGAGGTGGATAGGCATCGAAGGCCAGCGCTCGCGCACCAGCATCATCAGGCCGGGGTCGGCCATGATCAGCGCATCGGGGCCGAGCGCGATCACCGGTGCCATGTCGGCCAGGTAGGTGTCCACCTTGCGGTTGTGTGGCGAGATATTGCTGGCGACATAGAAACGTTTGCCCTGGGCGTGGGCCTCATCGATACCGATGCCAAGGTGTTCGAGGTCAAAATCATTGTTGCGCGCGCGCAGGCTGTAGCGTGGCTGGCCGGCATACACGGCATCGGCGCCGTAGGCCAGTGCGTAGCGCATGTTGTGCAGGGTGCCGGCAGGGGAGAGGAGTTCGGGGGTCTTCATGGTGTGCTCGTGACGACGTGATTCGGCCGGCTATTGTAGCAAGTGAAAACTCCTAGGGTAGACTGTACGGCCTCAGCCTCGAAAGACAAGGGAGAGCACAATGGGAAGGAAAATGAGGAATGCAATGCGGATGCTGCTTTTATCTACGGTCACCGCGTCGTGGGTATTTCCCATCAGCGCCAGCGCGGCTGATGGCCACGTTTCATTCGGCGCGGGCCTCGGCGCCCTGTACAATGGCGTTGGTATCAATCTTGCGCTGATGAACGATGCCGATCTCAAGTATGTTTCCCTGGGGTGTACCTCTCTCGCCACCTCTTCAAGCTATGGAACCACCACGAACTGCGGCATTGGCGCTGGCTGGATGAGGTCAGATATACTGTCCGAAAGCGGCCGCCACGGGCTGGGGGTTCATCTTGGCGTTACCTATAACACTTATCAGAACCGGGATGACACAGAGGCATTTATCGGCATCCCTTACGCCTATTTCTTCAACAGGATGGATGCAACCGGTGTGCACCTCGGGTTGACGCCCTTTATCGGCCGGCTCAATGATGAGACGCGTGCGGGTTATTTACTCAATCTGGGCTATCAGTTTTGATGGCCGCTCACACGGAAAGCAAATGACCGACCGGAATTCCCTCCTATGCTGGCTGCTGCTCCTGACAGCCCTTCTTGCCGGACCCTTTTCTTCCGTCGCGGCCGCCGAGGAACGTCAGGCGGTGATTTTCATGTATCACCACTTCGGCGTCGAAAAATACCCCTCCACCAATGTGCGCCTGGCGCAGTTTGAGGCCCACCTCGATTACATCGCTGCCAATGGCTACCAGGTCTGGCCACTGCAAAAGGTGGTGCAGTACCTGCGCAATGACAAACCCTTTCCGGCACGAGTGGTGGCCATCACCATCGACGATGCCTATACCTCCGTTTACACCGAGGCCTTCCCGCGCCTGCGCGCACGCGGCTGGCCTTTCACCATCTTTGTTGCCACCGATGGCGTCGATAAGCATTTCACGGCCCTGATGAGCTGGGCGCAGATGCGCGAAATGCAGCAGCACGGCGCCAGCTTCGCCAATCATTCCGCCAGCCACGATCACCTGATTCACCGTCGTCCCGGCGAGACCGACGTGGCCTGGCTGGCGCGCCTGCGCGAGGACATCCAGCGTGCCCAGCGGCGCCTGAAAGAAGAACTGGGCAGTGCGCCGATGCTGCTGGCCTATCCCTACGGTGAGTTCAATACCGCGCTGGCAGAATTGGTCGCCGGGTTGGGTTATACCGCCTTTGGCCAGCAATCCGGCCCGGCCGGGCTGGGCTATGACTTTCGCGCCCTGCCTCGCTTCCCCATGTCGGAGCGCTACGCCGAGATGGATGGCTTTCGTACCAAGATTGCCAGCCTGGCCCTGCCGGTGCTGTCGGCCGAGCCGTGGGAGCCCGTGATCGACGACGCCAACAATCCGCCGCGTCTGCGTGTAAACCTGGGCGCTAGCGACGCCCGTCTCGGTCAGCTCGGCTGCTTTGTCTCCGGGCAGGGACGTGTCGATGTGGAATGGGAGGATCGCGGGACGCGCCGTTTTGCGGTGCAGGCCAGTGCCCCTTTGCCGGTGGGCCGCAGCCGCTATAACTGTACCGCGCCTTCATCGCAGAAGGGCCGTTATTACTGGTATAGCCATCTGTGGATACATTGACCGGTGAACTAATCGGTTGCCGTCATATCTAAATTCCGTTGGGTGGGCATGGCCCACTCATGCAGGTCCCCGAAAAGGTGAATGGTGGGCTGTGCCCTACGGGACTAAAGTCATACAAGACATGGCCGTTAGTATCAGCCTGTAGTGCCCCCTAATTTTGGCGCAAAGGACAGACGCAATGAACAAGCTCGAACAATTACGCAGCATGACCACCGTGGTCGCCGATACCGGCGACATCGAATCCATCCAGCAATACCAGCCCAGTGATGCCACCACCAACCCCTCGCTGCTGTACAAGGCGGCGCAGATGCCGCAGTACCAGTCGCTGGTGCAGTCGGCCATCGAATACGGCCAGGCCAAGGGCGGCAGCGAAGAACAGCGGCGCCTGCTGACGCTGGACAAGATCGCCGTCAACTTCGGCAAGGAAATCCTCGCTACCGTGCCCGGCCGTGTCTCCACCGAAGTGGATGCACGCCTCTCCTTCGATACCGCCGCCACCATTGCCCGTGCCGAACAACTTATCGCCCTGTACCGTGAGGCCGGTGTGGACAGCTCGCGCATCCTGATCAAGATCGCCGCCACCTGGGAAGGCATCCGTGCCGCCGAAGTGCTGGAGAAAAATGGCCTCCACTGCAACCTGACCCTGATGTTCAGTCTCGCCCAGGCCATCGGCGCCGCCGATGCGGGTGCGACGCTGATCTCGCCCTTCGTGGGGCGTATCATGGACTGGTACAAAAAGGCCGAGGGCGTGGATGGCTACGCCGCCGCCGATGATCCTGGCGTCAAGTCCGTCACCACCATTTACCAGTATTTCAAAAAATTCGACTACGCGACGGTAGTAATGGGCGCTAGCTTCCGCAACGTCGATGAAATCACGCAACTGGCCGGCTGCGATCTGCTGACCATCGCCCCTGCGCTGATGGAGGAATTGCAGGCCAGCGAGGGTGAGCTGCCGCGCCAGCTGTCGCCGGAGATGGCGCGTGAGGCCGACATCGAACGCATCGAGCTCAATGAGTCCCATTTCCGCTGGCTGATGAACGCGGACGCCATGGCCACGGAAAAGCTGGCCGAAGGCATCCGTGGGTTTACCGCCGACACGCTGAAACTGGAGCAACTGGTACAGGATATCGCGCGCCAAAAAGCCGCCTGAACCGAGGTAAAAAGCCCCGCTGCTCGCAGCGGGGCTTTTTTGTGTCTGCGTTAAAGCGCTATAAACCGTTATAATCCCCCCTTTCGCCGAACCCCCAGCGTTCCGGCAATCCAAACACAACCACCACAGCAAGGCATTTTCCACAAGGTAACCACCATGCGCGTCCTTATTCAGACCCTTTTTCTCCTGTTCACTTTCGGCACCGTACTCAGTGGCTGCGGCGGCCAGTCCGATGCCCCGGCCGGCGCCGCGGGTGCCGCGCCAGCAAAGACCTACAACTGGAAGATCGTCACCACCTGGCCGCCCAATTTCCCCATCTTTCAGGAAGGTGTACAGCGCTTCGCCGATGACGTGAAGACAATCAGCAATGGCCGCCTGAAGATCAAGGTGTTCGCCGGCGGTGAGTTGGTGCCGGCCCTGCAGGTCTTCGATGCGGTGTCACAGGGCACCGTGGAGATGGGTCACGGCGCCGGCTATTACTGGGCCGGCAAGCTGCCCGCTGCGCAGTTCTTCACCGCCGTGCCCTTTGGCATGAATGCCCAGGGCATGAACGCCTGGCTGTCGGCCGGTGACGGGCTGACGCTGTGGCGCGAACTGTATGAACCCCATAACCTGGTGCCCTTCCCGATGGGCAATACCGGCGTGCAGATGGGCGGCTGGTTCAACAAGAAGATCGACTCCGTGGCCGACCTCAAGGGTCTGAAGATGCGCATTCCCGGCCTCGGTGGTAAAGTTTTCGCCAAGGCCGGTGGTTCCCCGATACTGATGGCCGGTGGCGAGATCTATACCGCCCTGGATCGTGGCACCATCGATGCCACGGAATGGGTCGGTCCCTTCCATGACGAGCGCCTGGGCCTGTACCGCGCGGCCAAATACTATTACTACCCCGGCTGGCACGAGCCCGGTCCGGTGTTGGAGTTGACGGTCAATGCGCAGGCCTTTGCCAGTCTGCCGGCGGATCTGCAAAAGGCCATCAAGGTCGCCGCGTCCGATACCAATCAGTGGATGCTGAACCAGTTCGAGGCCCGCAACATGCAGGCCTTGCACCGGTTGAAGGACGAGCACAGGGTACAGGTGCTGCCCTTCCCGGATGATGTGCTGGCCGAGTTGCACCGACTCACCGGCGAGGTGCTGGACGAGGAATCGGCCAAAGATCCCGCCTTCAAAAAGGTCTATGAGAACTATCGCGCTTTCATGGCCGGCCACGACGAATGGGGCCAGCTTTCCGAGGCCGCCTACCAGCGTGCACGCGGGCAGTAGACACGGATATAATACTTAGGACACCTCTAGTAACGGCTTGCAGAGGCCACAGCCGTTATTAGAGGTGCCCTTTACCCGGCTATCAAATAGGGCTGACGCGCGATGGCGCCGGCTATACTTTTTCGCCGAGCCATTCACCACCAGCAAGCAAATAGAAATAGAGGAATCCCATGACTATTGCAGAAAACAAGGTCGTCACCTTGCACTACAAGCTAACCGACAATGACGGCGCTATCATCGACCAGTCCGACGACGGCAGCTTCCTGTACCTGCACGGTGCGCAGAACATCATCCCCGGCCTGGAAAACGCCCTCGTTGGCAAGTCCAGTGGCGATGAACTCAGCGTCTCCGTGTCGCCCGAAGAAGGCTATGGCGAACGTGATGATTCCCGTGTCGCCAGTGTCCCCCGCGACCGCTTTCCCGCCGACGGCGAGATCGAGCCCGGCATGCAGTTCCATGCTCAGAGCCCCGAAGGTGAGATGAACGTGGTCACCGTCACCGAAGTCAGCGATGACACCGTCACCGTGGACAGCAACCACCCGCTGGCCGGCGTGCAGCTGAACTTCGAGGTCAAGATCGTCGATATCCGCGATGCCACCGCCGAAGAGCTGGAACATGGGCACGCGCACGGCCCGGAAGGTCATCATCACCACTGAGCGATGTCTTTTACCGGCGAGCAAAAGGGTCTCTTGCGAGGCCCTTTTTTATGGCGCAGAAAATCGTGGGAGCGGGTTGTGTCCGCGATGGTTTTTCCCTTCACCACAGAGATTGTCGTTACAGGTATTGTGGGAGCGGCTTCAGCCGCGAATGTTGGCTAATTTGATTCGCGGCTGAAGCCGCTCCCACAGAATAATTACCCTGGTTTCTGCAACAATCGCGGGCATGGCCCGCTCCTACTTGGGCTTGGGGGCTCAGCGCAGGGGCGCGAGCTGGCCGGTCTCGCGGTAGCGGCGGTAATCGGCGAGGATCAGGGCGTGGTCGAAGGCCAGCACCTCCGGCAGTTGATCGGGCAGAAAGGCCTGCACATGGGCGGCATCGTCGGCGGCGCGCGGTTTGCCACTGGCCTCGGCCACATATACCGGGCTGATGGTATGGCCGCGCGGGTCGCGGGCCGGGTCTGAGTAGCAGCCCAGCAGGGCCTTGAGCTGTACCTCAAGAGAAATTTCTTCCCTGGCCTCGCGTACCGCGGCCTGCTCCAGCCGCTCACCGACATCGACGAAACCACCTGGCAATGCCCAGCCATGGGGCGGGTTCTTGCGTTCGATAAGCAGGATGGGACGGCCGGGACGGTCACTCATCTCGATGATGATGTCCACGGCGACCCGTGGCGTGACGGGACGTGTCATGTTCAGTGCAACACCATCGCAGCAAGCCCAAGGAAGGAAAGAAAGCCTACCACGTCGGTGACGGTGGTGAGCACCACGCCGCCGGCCAGTGCGGGGTCGATACCCAGACGCTGCAGCAACAGCGGAATGGTGGCGCCGGCGAGGGCGGCGACAATCAGGTTGATCAACATCGCCGTGGCAATGATGCCGCCGAGCAGCAGGTCGTCAAACCACAGGATGACGATAGCGGAAATAATCAGCGCCCAGGTGAGGCCGTTGAGCATGCCCACCAGCATTTCTTTATTAAGCAGACGACGGGCATTACCGCTACTCACCTGACCGAGGGCAATGCCGCGGATCATCAGGGTCAGGGTCTGGTTGCCGGCGATGCCGCCCATGCTGGCGACGATGGGCATGAGGATGGCCAGCGCCACCTGTTTTTCGATGGTGGCGCCGAACAGACCGATCACCCACGAGGCCAACAGCGCGGTGAGCAGGTTGATGCCCAGCCACAGGGTACGGCGCCGCGAGCTGGTGATCACCGGGGCAAACATGTCGTCCTCTTCAGACAGGCCGGCCATGCTCATCAGTGAGTGCTCGGCCTCGTCACGGATGACATCCACCACGTCATCGATGGTGATACGACCGAGCAGCATGCCGTCTTCGCTCACCACCGGCGCCGACACCAGATCGCGCTTTTCGAACAGGGTGGCCACGTCGCGCGCCGGCATGTCGGCGGGGATGCCGTCCTGGCTGCGGTCCATCACCTCGGCGACACGGGTTTCCGGGTCGCTCACCAGTAACGTGCTGATCGGCAGCAGGCCCAGATAGCGGCCGTGGCGGTCGGTGACGATGAGTTGATCGGTCATTTCCGGCAGTTCGCCGATACGGCGCAGGTAGCGCAGTACCACGTCGAGGTCGATGTCGGCGCGCACGGTGATGGTGTCCGTGTTCATCAGGCCGCCGGCGCTGTCCTCGGGGTAGGACATCACCGCTTCGAGACGCTGGCGGTGCTGCTTGTCCATGGCGTCGAGCACCTGTTCGCTGACGTCGTCCGGATAATGGGAGAGGATGTCCGCCAGTTCGTCGGTGTCCAGGCCCTCGGCGGCGGCCAGCAGCTCGCTGTTGTCCATATCGCGGATAAGGCGTGCGCGCACGTCGTCGTTGACGTGCACCAGCACGTCGCCCTCATCCTCGGGGTGCACCAGGTCCCAGACGATATCGCGCTGCTCGTGCGGCAGCGATTCCATCAGGTGGGCGATTTCCGCCGGATGCAGATTCCGCAGCTCCCCCTCGACCTGCGCCAGGGTGCCTTCCTCCAGCAACTTGCTGAAGGCCTGCAGGCGTTCGCGGCTGGTATCTTGTTCCTGTTCCTGGGGCATGGGTCTGGCTCGGCGAAGAATCGCAGGCATTCTACCCTAACAGGCGTTCAATGGCTCTGGGTTGGATTTCCCGCTCCTACAACAACAAATACCTCGTCAGCTTGTTTGAGCACTAGGTTGAAGTGCCTACTGTCGCCTCAGGACGTCTATTTTTTGGGTGTGCTGAGGGGGTGGTTTATTGGGGGCGGTAGGCGGCGCCGTGATGGGAAAGAAAGGGTGCGGAAAGGGGGTTATTCGTCTTCGTCGAAACGGCGTGCGATGAGGTTTTCGAGGGCGTCGAGGGCGTCGCTCTCGTCAGCGCCATCGGCGATCAGGGTTAGCTCGCTGCCCTTGGCCGCCGCCAGCATCATCACGCCGAGGATGCTCTTGGCGTTGACTTCGGCGTGGGCTTTGAGCAGCTTGATCTCGCTCTCGAAGCGTCCCGCGGTGGCTACCAGTTTGGCGGCGGCGCGAGCATGCAGCCCCAGCTTGTTGACGATAGTGACCTGTCGCTGGCTCATGGGCACTTCTCTTGCGATGACAGCATCACGCCCTGGCGCCCGCCCTCCACGGCCCGCTGCGCCAGTTCGCTCAGCTCCAGTTGGGGGTAATTGAAGACCTTTAGCAGCATGGGCAGGTTGAGCCCGGCCACCACCAGTACGTTGTCCTGTTGCGACAGGGTGCAGGCGACATTGCTGGGGGTGGCGCCGAACATGTCGGTGAGTACCAGTACGCCGTCGCCGCTGTCCAGCTCGTGAAGCAGGGACAGGGCCGTGTGCTGCATGGCTTCAGGATCGGAGTCGAAGGGGATGCCAAGGGTGCGGGTGGCCAGCGGGCAGACGCTGAGGGTCTTTGTCGCGATATCCAGTACCACCTCACCGAGGGCACCGTGGCTAACCAGAAGTATACCAATAGTCATTGTCTGCAGACCTCTGTAAAACAGGCTGTTCAGCCAGTGAGCTCGCGGTGGCGGATCAGTACGTTGTTGTATTGTTGCTGGAATTCCTGTCCCAGGCGTTCGGCCAGATACACGGAGCGATGTTGGCCGCCGGTGCAGCCGATGGCGATGGTCAGATAATTGCGGTTATCCGCCTCGAAGCAGGGAATCCAGCTATTCAGAAAGCCGCCGACCTGTGTCACAAACTGTTCGACCAGATGTTGCCCCTGGAGGAATTCCGCCACGGCGGCATCGCAGCCAGTCTGTGCGCGTAGTTTGGGTTCCCAGTGCGGGTTGGGCAGGCAGCGGGCGTCGAACACATAGTCGGCATCCATGGGTACACCGTGTTTGAAACCGAAGGACAGGAACAGGATCGACAGGGTGGACTGTTGTTGGGCCTCGATGCGTGAGCGAATCAGGTCACGCAGCTGGTGGATATTGCTGTGTGAGGTGTCGGTGTACAGGTAGGCGCGGTCGGCGATGGGAGCCAACAGCAGGCGTTCGTCGCGAATGGCATCGGCCAGTGGGCGTTGCTCGTCGCTGAGCGGGTGCTTGCGGCGGGTCTCGCTGAAGCGTTTCAGCAGAATGGTGTCATCGGCGTCCAGATAGAGGATCTGGCAATCCACGCCACTGGCGCGCAGTTGGTCGAGAATCTGCGGAAAGTGGTGCAGGTCCTGAGTCGGATTGCGGGCGTCGATGCCCACCGCGACGCGCTCGCCGAGATCCTCTGGCAGGGCGCGCATCTTCTCCGCGAAGGCCGGCAGCAGGCCCACCGGCAGGTTATCGATGCAGTAATAATCCAGGTCTTCCAGCACATGCAGGGCGGTGGTCTTGCCCGAGCCGGAGGCACCGCTGATGACGACGAGTTTCATACGGGTGATTTCTGTTCCAGCAATTTGCGCTGGCGTTCAATGAAGGCTTGCGGGGCATTGTACCCCTTGCGACGCAATATGTGATTGCGAGCCGCCGCCTCTACCAGTACGGCCAGGTTGCGCCCGGGCGCTACGGGGATGGTCACCTGTGGGATGTCGATATCAAGGATACGCTGTTCCTGATGGCTGCCGTGCACGCGGTCGAGGTGGTAGAGATCCTCGGCCGCCATGCGCTGCAGGCGTACAATGAGGCCCAGATCCTTGCTCTGTTTGATGGCGCTGTCACCGTACATGGCACGCATGTCCAGCAGACCCAGGCCGCGCACTTCGAGAAAGTCCTGCAGCGCCTGCGGACAGCGTCCGCGCACGACCTCCGGGCCAACGCGGGAGAATTCGGGGGCATCGTCGGCGATCAGGCGGTGATTGCGTGTGATCAGTTCCAGTGCCAGCTCGCTCTTGCCGATGCCGCTCTCGCCAGTGATCAGTACGCCCAGACCGTTGACCTCCATGAATACGCCATGCAGCACGGCCTTTTCCGCCAGCTCGTCGCCCAGGTAATGGCGCAGGCAGGCGATCAGCTTGATGCTGCCCAGCGATGAGGACATCAACGGCGTCTGCGTGGCCTCGGCCTCGCGTAGCAGGTCCGCCGGCGGTGTCAGTCCCTCGGCGATGATTATCGCCGCCGGTCGTGCCTCCAGCAGCTGGCGGATCTGGGCCTGGCGTGCCGATGCATTGAGGCCATCAAGATAATCGAGTTCGTGCTGACTGATGATCTGCAGCCGGTTGGGATGGATCAGGTTGAGAAAGCCCACCAGCGCCTTGCCGGGGGTCTGCGGGGAATTGCCCAGGGCGCGGTCGACGCCGTCGCGGCCTGCCAGCCACTGCAGCTGCAGGTGTTGCCCGCGTGACCGAACCAGGGCATTGACCGTGGGAATACTCGTGGTCAATGCAGCCGATCCCACTCCAGTAGCAGGTCGTACAGACTTTGACTGTCAGGTGCCGTGCGTAGTTGTTCGCGCAGCTCGGCATCGCTGAACATCTTCGCCAGCCGCGCCAGCAGTTGCAGGTGTTCCTCGGTGGACTGTTCCGGCACCAGCAGGGCAAACAGCAGCTGTACCGACTGGCAGTCCATGGCGTCGCAGTCGATGCCTTTTTCCAGTTGTACGAAGGCGCCGAAAGTCTCGGTGGAGGTCTTTATCCGCCCGTGGGGGATGGCCACGCCATGGTCGATGGCGGTGGTGCCCAGACGTTCGCGCGCCAGCAGGCTGTCGAAGATGTCGACGGCCGGCATGCGCAGGGGGGAATTTTCAGCGAGGATCTCGCTGAGGGTTTCCAGGGCGCGCTTCTTGCTGCCGGCCTGAACATGGCCGACAACGCGCTCGGGAGTCAAAATATCTGCAAGTTGCATAGTCTGTAAACTGCTTAAAAAGTCATTATGAAGGCCCTGCGCGGCGCCTGTAAAGGGGGGCATCCGCGCAGGGCTGTTCGGGCTGGTACTCCGCCCAGGCTATATTGACGGATGCAGAACTTCCTTCGGGCGGGCCGGAAAGAGGTCATCCACGGCGTCGCCTAAAGCGCCTACTGTTGGTGCATCTCTTGGCGATGGAACCACCATTACCGGCGAGATGCGCCTTGTGGCTAACCCCTTTCCGACCCGCTGTATCCGCCAATATAACCGGGTTGAAGTACTAGTCTTCCGCCAGCGGAATTTTTTTCGGCGACCCCTCGCTGCGATGATGGTTAGTGATCTTTTCCTTGTGTTTCTTGATTTGGCGATCCAGCTTGTCAACCAGGGCATCAATGGCGGCATACATGTCCTCGTTTTCTGCATTGGCGTGCAGACTGGCGCCATTGACGTTGATGGTGGCCTCGGCTTTCTGGCGTAGTTTTTCAACGCTGAGTACGGCGTGCACGTGGGTTACCTTGTCGAAATGTCGCTCCAGACGCTCCAGCTTGCCCGTGATGTAATCACGGAGTGCGGGGGTAACATCGAGATGTTGACCGGTAACGTCGATTTGCATGATGGACTCCTTTGGTTAGGTGTTTATCCAACTCGGCATGTTAGGGAGCTGCTGATTAAGTCTGGGCTGAAGGTTATTGTTCATGACTTGATCAGAGGCTCCTTAGGTAAGGCACTTGCGTTCGTTGGACGGTGCGATTGACATGGCCTCGCGGTATTTGGCTACCGTGCGTCTGGCCACGTTGATGCCCTGTTCCCCGAGCAACTGGGCCAGCTTGTTGTCGCTGAGCGGTTTGCCCGGGTTCTCCGCGGCGATGAGTTTTTTCAGGATTGCGCGGATGGCGGTGGCGGAACATTCGCCACCATTCGCCGTGCCCACGTGGCTGGAGAAGAAATACTTCAGCTCAAAAATGCCACGCGGGGTGTGCATGTACTTTTTGGTGGTGACACGGGAGATGGTGGATTCATGCATCTCCACCACCTCGGCGATGTCGTGCATCACCATGGGTTTCATGGCCTCTTCACCGTAATCAAAAAAACCACGCTGGCGTTCGACGATACAGTTGGACACCTTGAGCAGGGTGTCGTTACGGCTGCGTAGGCTCTTCAGGAACCAGCGTGCTTCCTGCAGGCTGTTCTTCAAAAAAGCGGCATCCTTGGTGCCGTTTTGCTTCGCCATGCCGGCGTAGAGGCCGTTGATGGCGATCTTGGGGGCGATGTCCGGATTCAGCTCCACCCGCCACTGGCCCTTGACCTTCTTCACGAATACGTCGGGGATGATGTACTCCGGTGGTGTGGAGGCGATCTGCCCGCCGGGGCGCGGATTGAGAGTCTGGATCAGCTGAATGACCTGCTGCAGCTCGCCCTCCTGCAGCTTCATGCGTCGTTTCAGGGTGTGGAAGTCACGCTTGGCGAGCAGGGTGAAGTACTCGTCGACGGTTAGTCTCGCCTCTGCCAGCCAGGGCGTGTCGGCGTCGTAGTAGCGTAGTTGCAGTAGCATGCTCTCTTGCAGGTTGCGGGCTGCCACGCCGGGGGGGTCGAAATCCTGCACCCGGTTCAGCACCGCCTCCACCTCGTCCAGCTCGATATCCAGCTCTTCCTGCAAGGACTGATGAACCTCTTCGCAGCTGTTGGTGAAATAGCCGTCGTCATCCACGGCGTCGATGAGGGTGGTGGCAATGATGCGGTCGGTATCGCTGAAGGGGGTGAGGTTGAGTTGCCATTGCAGGTGATCCTGCAGGCTCTCGCCAGAACTGGCAGGCTGCTCGAAATCGCTGAACTCGCTATCCTGCGCGCCGCGCGTGACCGGCGTATAGCTCTCGTAGGTATCCTCCCAGTCGCTGTCCACGGGGAGGTCATTGGGCATGTCCTCGCTCTGACTGTCCGCGGCCCGCTCACTGGTGTGTTCTGCTGGTGCCGGGTTTTCCTCGTGCGTCCCGCTGTCTGTGGCCGGCTCCGCGGTGGATGGTGCCGTGCCCTCGGTGGCCGTTTCGCCATCGGCCGCACCTTCTTCCACCACTTCCAGCATGGGGTTGGATTCGAGGGCTTCCTGAATTTCGGTCTGCAACTCCAGTGTAGAGAGCTGCAGCAAGCGGATAGCCTGCTGCAACTGCGGTGTCATGGTAAGTTGCTGGCCAAGTTTGAGCTGGAGGGTTTGTTTCATCGACTGCGTAGATTTTCCCCGGGGTTTGTTGTGATTCTACTCCAATACCGGCGTGTTGGTAGTAAAAACGGCTGTCCAGCGGAATTGTTGAGTACGTCGCATATATATGCCGCAAGCGTTGCTTGTCAGTATGCCAATGCCCCGTTCAAAGCCGGAAGTCCTCGCCTAGGTAGACCTCGCGCACCTGCCGGTGCTGGAGGATCTCCTCCGGCGCGCCCTGTGCAATGACCTCGCCTTCACTCATGATGTAGGCACGTGCGCAGATTCCCAAGGTCTCGCGCACATTATGGTCGGTAATCAGCACGCCGATACCACGCTCGATGAGATGGTGGATGATTTTCTGGATGTCCAGTACCGAGATGGGATCGACACCGGCAAAGGGTTCATCGAGGAGGATGAAGGCGGGCTCGGTGGCCAGGGCGCGGGCGATTTCCACCCGCCGCCGCTCGCCACCGGACAGGCTCATGCCCAGCGAGTCGCGGATGTGGGTGATGCTCAGCTCCTGCAGCAGTTCCTCCAGTTTGGTCTGCTGCTGCTGGCGGCTGAGATCGCGGCGGGTCTGCAAGATGGCGAGCAGGTTGTCGGCTACGCTCAGCTTGCGGAACACCGAGGCCTCCTGCGGCAGATAGCCGATGCCCAGGCGTGCGCGCGCATGCAGGGGATAGGGGGTGATGTCCTGTCCGTCGAGCAGGATCTGTCCCTTATCGGCCTTGACCAGTCCTACGATCATGTAAAAGCTGGTGGTCTTACCGGCGCCATTGGGGCCCAGCAGGCCCACCACCTCGCCGCGCCCCACCTTGAGTGAGACCGACGTCACCACCTGCCGGGCACCATAGCGCTTGGCCAGCTCCTTGACCACCAGGCCGCCGTCAGGGGCCGGGCTTGTTGAGGGATGACTCATGGCGGCTCAGCGTCGATCGTCTTCAGGCGGTGGTGATTTGGCCTTGGGCTGGATCGTCACCCTGACCCGCTGACTGCCATCCTCGGCCTGGGCTGCGGTGACACGCTCCCGCAGCATGTCGTACTCGATACGCTGGCCGCTGAAGCGGTTGCCGCCCTGGGTAAGCCAGGCCTGATCCTGTAACAACAGGTGCTCGTCATCGGCGCGGTAATCCAGTCGCCGCGCCTCGCCGTGGATTTCTTTCTCACCCTCGCGCTGCTGGCGGAAGTGCACCGGCTCACCCGTGGCGACGATACGCTGCAGCGCATCCTCTTTAGTGTATACCGTGACCTCATCGGCGCGAATCTGCATCTCGGCCTGGGTGATGATCACATGGCCGGTGTAGATGCTCTGGCCCTGGCGTTCATCGAACACGGCGCTGTCGGCCTCGATGGTAACGGGATCGCGTTGCGTCTTGTCGGCGGCCAGTGCTGCCGGCGCCGCCAGCAGCGTACAGGCCAGTAACAGTCCGGTACTTAAGGGCGCTTTTAATAATAGGCGTGCCCATTCAGTGAGTCGATGCATAGATTCCCTTGACCTGAGATAGCAGTTGCAGGCGTTCCTGTTCGAACCAGACCTTCATGCCCACGGCATCCACCTGGCCGTAGGCGTGCACGATGGTGGTGGGCTGGTCGGTTTCGGCATATTCCCGGTCGCTGAAAATACGCAATTCGCGGGTAAAGACCTCCACCGCCGCGGGCCCTGTTGGTTGGGCCGGGTTCTGTGGGCGGCGCATCAGTACTTCGCCGCTGAGCAGGATATCGCGATCACCGTCGCTGGCTCTGCCGCGTTCCGCCGCCAGCGTCCACAGTTTGCCATCCGGGCGGTAAAAAGTAATGAAGGGTGTGTTGAATTCGGTACGATCGCCGCGGGAAAAATGCACGGCGCGCGTGGCGCGCATCTCATAGCGGGGCCGGCCCTGTGTATTCATGGCGCGCATGACCACGCCTTCCATGAACGCATCGGGTGATTCCACATCGGCCAGCGGCGCCTCGGCCGGTGTTTCGGCCTCCTGCTCCCACAGCCACTCGGCACTGAGCCAGGCCAGTGCTGCAACCACGAGAGGAAGGGTGAGTTTACGCCACATGCGTGTAGGGATGGCCGGTTTTGTCCGTCTTCAAGATACTAGTGTAGTGTCCTGAACTGTATGCCTATTTAGAAAGCCAGTAAATACGCGAGTGCAAGGCGTAGACCGCAGGGAATGGCTGCTCCCTTTCCAAGGTCTACAACACCGCAATCGCGTATTTAATGGCTTCCCTTCGGGC
>JAJRWE010000103.1 GCA_024276955.1 Gammaproteobacteria bacterium | reverse complement strand
TCCGAATCAAGCTGCATTCTATTACAGCCGTGTGATTGAAATTCCAACACCACGCTGGACTGCTTATGATGCTAAAAATTATAACCTTAACGTCGCTGACGATGTCACAATGACAACTCAGGAACGCGCCTACACTTCGCCAATCTGGTACACGCCGTAAAGTCATAAACAGAAAAAGGGAAATTAAATAATGCCGTCATTTCGAATTCTAACCGAAGGGAAGGGTGAGAAATCTAAAAGAGGAGATTAAGGAATATGAAAGTCATCATAATCGGTGGGGTTGCCGGCGGCGCATCATGCGCAGCGCGTCTGCGGCGACTGGACGAGAACGTTGAGATCGTCATGGTCGAGCGCGGGCCCTATGTTTCCTACGCGAATTGTGGTCTGCCCTATCACGTCGGCGGCGTTATCCCCGACGAATCGAAACTGCTGGTGGCGACGGCCGACACCTTCCGCCACCAGTTTGCCATCGACGCCCGTACGCGCTGCGAGGCTGTCACTATCGCTCCGGATCGCAAAACGGTGGACCTCAAGGACTTGGAGACCGGTGAGGTCACCACCGAATCCTACGATAGTCTGGTCCTGTCGCCCGGCGCACCGCCCATCCGGCCGCCGCTGCCGGGAATCGACCTGCCGGGCATCTTCTCGGTCAGAACGGTGCCGGACGCCCGGGAAATCCGTCAGTGGCTGGAGAAAGGTACGCCATTTCTGGCCGGAATGAACCGGTACTCCGGAATCCAGGCTGTCCGGCCGAAAACCCGCGCTGTGGTCGTGGGCGGCGGATTCATTGGGCTGGAGATGACGGAAAACATGGCCCGTCGCGGCTTCGACGTGACATTGATTCAGATGGGTGACCAGATACTGGACCCGCTTGACCAGGAGATGGCGCGCGTGGTCGAAGGTTACCTGGAACAGCATGGCGTCAATGTCGTGCTGAAAGACGGCGCCGTCGAGTTCCGGCAGTCGCCCACCGACGCACTGGAAGTCCATACCCAGTCGGGTGCGATGTACCCGGCGGATATCGTGGTGCTCGGCATCGGTGTGAGCCCCGACACGGCGCTGGCGAAACAGGCCGGGCTTGAAATCGGGATGCTTGGCGGAATCCGCACCGACGAGCAGATGCGCACCAGCGAGCCGGATATCTTCGCCGTCGGCGACGCGGTCGAGGTTAGGGATTTCGTGACGGGCGAATGGAGCCTAGTGGCGTTGGCCGGCCCGGCGAACAGGCAAGGACGGATCGCTGCGGACGTGATCATGGGTCGCGACTCCCGTTTCCGGGGTACCCAGGGAACAGCCATCATCGGCCTGTTCGAAGGCACGGCAGCCTGGACCGGTGCCAGCGAAAAAACTCTGAAACGAATCGGCGACGAGGATTACGAAAAAATCTATCTGTACCCCAATTCTCACGCCGGTTATTACCCCGGTGCGAAGCCGATCGCGATGAAGATCCTGTTCCGCAAGTCCGACGGGCGGCTGCTCGGCGCGCAGGCGCTGGGCGAGGACGGCGTGGACAAGCGTATCAGCGCCCTGGCTGGCCTGCTCCAGATGGGCGCCACGGTGTATGACCTCGAGGAATCCGAGCTGTGCTATGCGCCCCAGTACGGCAGCGCGAAAGACCCGGTGAACTTTTCTGGCATGGTCGCGGCCGACGTACTCAGGGGCGACATGCCGATCTGCCACTGGCACGAGATGGGCGAAGGCGTGATTCTCGATGTGCGCGAACCATTCGAACTCGCGGTGGAAAACGTCGAAGGCGCCGTCAACATCCCCCTCGGGCAGTTGCGAGCCCGTCTGGACGAGTTGCCCCGTGACAAGACAATCCAGGTGATTTGCCGTTCCGGTCAACGCGCTTACTACGCCACCCGCGTGCTGCTTCAGAACGGTTTCAAGGCATGCACCATCTCAGGGGGCATGCTGTCCAGGACCTATGCCTCGTTCTTCTTGCAGGAGGGACCGATCGAGTAGCGGACCCGTTCATTAACGACACCATCGTGCTCCACTGCGGTGGAACTAAGGAGATAGAAACATGCTTGCTGAAAGCCACATCTATTTTCACAAGGCCGCCGATGTTCTCGGGCTTGCGGATAATATCAGGACAATCCTGCTGACACCGCGACGAACGGTAAAGATAGGGATCAATATCGAAGCCGAGGACGGTAGTCTTCAGTCCTACGAGGGATTTCGCGTTCAGCACAACATGGCGCGCGGACCAATGAAGGGTGGCCTGCGCTATCACCCGGCAATGGACGAAGACCATGCCGCGGCGCTGGCCAACCTGATGACCTGGAAAACCGCGGTGGTGGACGTGCCGTACGGGGGCGCCAAGGGCGGCATTAACTGCGATCCTCACGCCTTGTCCGAGCGGGACCTGTTCCAGATCACGGTCCGTTTCGTCGAGCAGATGAAGGAAGTCATCGGTCCGACCATCGATATCCCGGCGCCCGACGTCAACACCAACGCCAAGGTCATGGGCTGGATCATGCACGAGTATTCGAAGTACGAGGGATTCTCGCCCGGCGTCGTGACCGGCAAGCCACTGGACCTGTTCGGTTCGGAAGGTCGCGAGGCGGCAACCGGCCGCGGGGTCATGGATGTGCTGGCGGAGGCGCTGATCGAACAACGTATGAGTTTCGGGGACATTACGGTCGCCGTGCAGGGATTCGGCAACGTCGGTAGCAATGCCGCCCGCCTGATCGCGGAACGGGGCGCAAGAATCGTCGCCGTGGCCGATCATACCGGTGGAGTTTGCGCCGAAGCGGGCCTCGACGTACCTGCCCTGGTGGCCTGGGTCGCCGAGCATGGCGGCGTTAAAGGCTTCCCATCGGGCGAGGCCTTCGACGGCCCCGAGATCATCACCTGGGACGCGGACGTTCTGGTGCCCGCAGCCCTGGAGGACGCCATTCACAAGGACAACGCCGCCGACGTCAAGGCGCGCATCATCGTCGAAGGGGCGAATGGGCCGACAACGCCCGAAGCCAGCGACATCCTGAACGACCGGGACGTCCTGATCATTCCGGACATTCTCGCCAACGCCGGTGGCGTCACCGTGAGCTATTTCGAGTGGGTGCAGAACATCCAGCATTTCCGATGGGATGAAGAACGTATCAACCAGGAACTGGACAAGAAGATGAGCAGAGCCTATCGCTCGGTAAGGCAGGTCGCGAGCGAGCATAGCATCGACATGCGGACGGCTGCTTTCGTGCTGGCGATACGGCGTGTTGGAAAGGCCGCACTGGCGCGAACACACATCGAGACGGAGCTCCCGTTTTGATTTGACGAGCGATCGTGGCGCGGGTGCAAGTATGTGCGCGTCATTGAAATTCCGCAAAATCGCGCCTGCACGTCGCGGATCTGATGCACGCCGGATAAAGCTGTAGAAAGGGAGGACTGGGACAGGATTACTGACCTTGCCCGCGAGGCAGGAACAGTTCTTCAGGTGAGAAAACAGCGACAACAGTAAAGGAGTAAAAATGTCCACGAAAATCCATAAGAATACATCAGAGAAAGCCGTTCAGGTTGAGGATTATCGTACGAGACGTGGGACCGGAAGCAGGTGACACTCCCGGATCATAAAACGAGAATTGTTTGCACAATAGGCCCGTCAACAACTCATCCGGAGGCAAACAACCGTATGGAGATCATTGACCTCTCAGATCCGACAGGTGAAAAAAAGAATCTATAATATGAGGGTGATTATGACGAGGAAATCATAAAATGGCACAGGGTATCTATATAGCAGGGACTGAGGCAAGAAGCGGCAAGTCCGTCCTTGTCCTTGCCCTGATGGAGCATCTGACAGGGCATGGCAGAAAGGTCGGATTCTTTCGTCCCGTGATAAGAGATGAAGATGGCAAGGACAGCCTGATCCACCTCGTCAAGAATCGCTATTCTCTGAACTATCCTTATGACGCAATGTACGGCTGCACCTATGAAAAGGCCAGAAAGCTTGTCTCAACGGGAGAGCTCAATTCACTGTACAGCATGATTTTCGAGAAGTACAAGGCCCTCGAAGAGCAATGTGATGTTCTCCTCTGCGCCGGTACAGACTATACAGGAGTATCAGAGGCCCTTGAATTTGATTTTAATGTCGATACCACCAATAATCTCGGCTGTCTTATCCTTCCTGTAATAAAAGGCTACGGAAGGAAGGCCAGTGAGTTGGCTGCTTTTGCACAGGCCCTTATAACATCCCTTAATGAACAGAAATGCAGCATTATCGCGCTCATCATAAACCGTGTCCATCCTGATCATACTGCTCATCTGACAAAGGCGCTCAACAAATCCCATAAGGATGATATCCCCGTATATGTCATTCCCGAACATCCGATCCTGGTAAAACCGACAATTGGTGAGATCGCGTCAGCACTGAAGGCTGAATGGATCCACAGAGATGATGATGCAATGGACCGGGAAGTCCTCCACTACAAGGTTGCAGCCATGGAATTGCCCAATTTCCTCGATCATCTTGAGGATGACAGCCTTATCATCACACCGGGTGACCGCTCGGACATGATCCTGGGGAGCATCCTGTCTGACACATCCGATGCCTATCCCCGAATATCGGGACTTCTACTTTCGGGCAATCTAAAGCCGGCGCCGCAGGTGGAGAGGCTGATCGAAGGGCTGCACACCACCCCTGTTCCTGTATTTATGGTGGGAACCGATACCTTTACCACTGCCACGAACGCCAGCAAAGTGCGGGCCATTATTGCCCCGGAGAGCAAGAGAAAGATCGCGGCGGCACTGGGAGTTGTAGAGGCGCACGTTGATATCCCCGAGCTGGAAAAGCGCATATCAGGAGCTCCAGCAAGAGGTGTTACCCCGCTCATGTTTGAATATGAACTTATCAGCCGGGCAAAGAAACAGAGACAGCATATCGTACTGCCTGAAGGCCTGGATGAACGTATTCTACGTGCAGCGGAAATTCTTCTGCTGCGCGGCGTGGCCGATATTACCTTGCTGGGTGATCCTGAAGAGATTCATTATAAAATAAACACACTGGGGCTCTCTCTGGACGGAGTGGATATTATTAATCCCTCGGGCTCGGATTTGCGTGAGGAATTTGCAGCAGCTTACTTTGAACTTCGCAGGCACAAGGGAATATCCGAGCAGATGGCCTATGACACTATGGCCGATGTGAGCTACTTCGGAACCATGATGGTACACCATGGCAAAGCGGGGGGCATGGTATCCGGGGCGGTACACACGACACAGCATACGATACGGCCGTCCTTTGAGATCATCAAAACAAAACCGGGCTGCTCTATTGTATCGAGTGCTTTTCTCATGTGTCTGGTAGATCGGGTACTGGTATACGGTGACTGTGCGGTGAACCCGGACCCGACAGCCGAACAACTGGCAGACATTGCGATCAGCTCTGCGGAAACTGCAGTGATGTTTGGGATAGTACCGCGTGTAGCACTGATATCCTACTCGACGGGTCAATCCGGCAAGGGTGAGGATGTTGAGAAAGTCCGAAGGGCTACAGATATTGCAAAGAAACTGCGTCCTGATCTGAGACTGGAGGGGCCGATCCAATATGACGCGGCTGTGGATTCGGCTGTGGCGCAGACCAAGCTGCCGGGAAGCGACGTTGCTGGCCATGCAACAGTGTTCATATTTCCTGATCTGAATACAGGAAACACCACCTACAAGGCAGTACAACGCTCTGCAAGCGCCGTGGCGATCGGACCGGTACTCCAGGGTCTCAACAAGCCGGTGAATGACCTCAGCCGGGGATGTACAATCCCTGATATCGTCAATACAGTTACCATCACTGCGATTCAGGCACAGGAGAACGCAAAATGAAGGCCGTGCTTGTCATAAATTCAGGCAGCTCTTCAATTAAATATCGGTTTTTCGAACTGGAAACGTATTCAGTTATTGCCACCGGCTTTGTCGAAAAAATCGGTGAAGCAGAAAGCAGGCTGAAACACGGCTGGCTGAATAAAGAAAACAAGCATGAAGAAATTGTAGAAACAAAGGTTGTGCCTGACCATAGGCAGGGTTTTGACTGGATCGTTGATGTGAACGTCAGGACCTCGTTGGGCGAAAAAAGGGATTTATTCGGCATAGGACACCGCGTTGTCCATGGCGGAGAAGTGTTCCGTGAACCTACGTTGATCGATGATAGAGTGATTAGGGCCATTAAAGAGATGATCCCCCTTGCGCCGCTGCATAATCCGGCAAATCTTACCGCCATTGAAGTTGCCCGAGAACGTAGGCCCGATGTGCCCCAAGTTGCTGTGTTTGACACAGCCTTTCACCAGACAATGCCTCCCCGGGCATTCCATTATGCACTTCCGCAGGCCCTGTATACTGAGCATCAGGTTCGACGCTATGGTTTTCACGGTACGTCCCATGACTACGTTTCCAAAAAAGCAGCAGAACATTTAGACAGGCCACTGGATACGCTGAATCTGATCACACTTCACCTTGGTAATGGTGCGAGCGCGACGGCTGTCAGGGAAGGAAAGAGCATTGATACCTCCATGGGAATGACACCAATGGAGGGGCTGGTTATGGGGACACGGTGCGGCGACATTGATCCTGCCATTCATTTCTATGTTGGCAGGGCAGCGGGTATGAGCAATGAAGAACTGGAGACGATGCTTAATAAGGAGAGCGGACTCAAAGGCATTTGTGGTGTCAACGATATGCGCGAGATAATCCAGCTTGCCGGCAGCGGTGATGAACATGCTCAACTTGCAATTGATGTATACTGTTATCGAATCAGGAAATATATTGGGGCGTACTTTGCTGTGCTCGGGCAGGTTGACGCACTCGTCTTTACAGGCGGTATTGGTGAAAACGCAGCACTTATTCGAAAACTGTGCTGTGAAGACCTTGATTGCCTTGGAATTACCCTTGATAATCAAAAGAATGAAGCATCATCCGGGGAGGTATCCGAAATTCAGGAAGATAAAAATCTGGTAAGGATTCTTGTAATCCCGACGGACGAAGAACTTGAAATAGCGAAGCAGACCTGTGAACTGATCCTGAGAGGCAATTAGTTATTGTTTATTGATCAACTTGTTGGAAGTTAAACGTTGGACGTTAAAACGAATATGGAGGGCCCTGGACACACTGAACCCTCACTTAAAGGAGGCAGAAAATGGAAGCAACCCAGAGAAATACACACAACCTGTACAAATCACTCTTGGTTGCAGTCGCCTTAGCAGTAATGGCCGTGTTGGCCAGCTCAGTACTTGGGGCAGAATGGATGCCAGATAAGCGCCAGAAGGTCGAACAGCCGGAACCCTATTCCCCCCACGTGGATCAACACTTCACCGATCTGGTACACGCCGTAAAGCCAGAAAAAGAAACAGCATGAAACAAATATTTAAAGAGCCCCTGCTGGTTTTTCTATTGCTGGGCGGTGCCATGTTTCTGCTGTTTCAGCAGGTGTCAGATAATACAATCCCAAACGATGCTGAAATTGTAGTGAAAGAAGGGCAGATAAAAGCTCTTTCTCTAGCTTTTTCAAAGGTTTGGCAGCGTTCACCCAGTGAAAAAGAGATGGATCATCTGATTCAGAATTATATTCGTGAAGAGGTGCTCTACCGCGAAGCGCTGGCCATGGGACTGGATCGTGATGACCCCATTGTACGCCGCCGC
>JAJRWE010000102.1 GCA_024276955.1 Gammaproteobacteria bacterium | reverse complement strand
TGCCGCCGCCCGGCCTTTCGACGACCGCCTCTACGTCCTGCTGGCCGATGCTACCGGCCATGGTCTGTCGGCGGCGCTGATGCAGATGCCGGTGTCGCAGACCTTTTACGACATGGCGCAGGCCGGCTACAGCGTCTCCAGCATTGTCACCGCCATGAACCGGCAGCTGCGCGCACTGATGCCGCGGGACCGTTTTGTCGCCGCCACCGTGGTGGCCTTCGATGAGCGAAATCGGCTTTTCGAGGTATGGAATGGAGGCAACCCCGAGGCCCTGCTGGTGGATGACGACGCCGGCATCATCCACCGCTTCGAACCACGTTCACCGCCGCTGGGCATCGTCGGTGAAGATGATTTCGATGCGCGCACCGAGATATTACAAGTGGCCGAGGGTGCGGAGTTGCTGCTGTATTCGGACGGCGTGCTGGATGCCGATGATGCGCAGGGGAATACCTTCGCTGAGGGTGGGTTGGCCATGGCCGTCGATGGCAGGGCCGAACAGAGCGTCTGCGGGCGTGTTGCTGCGGCGCTCCAGGCGCATCTCGGCCAGCGCCATGGTCAGGACGATATCAGCGTGGTGGGTATACGCTGTCCTGCACCGGATAAGTAGCCTGGATGGGGCGTAGCGTAATCCAGGACGTGTGACGCTGATTTATTATCCCGGATTCCACTTCGTTTCATTCAGGCTGTCTTGCGGTCATTTTGTACAATGAAATCAATACCTTCGTGTTCTCTGCGGTGAATAGTTACACGTGAGTTTCCACACATTAAAGCTATTCGCTCGCGTCTTGCCGCCCTAAAATACTCATGATTTCGACTGTATCGCCGTCAACACGATAATAAATCGTATCGACAGCAGCGAAACTGCGCGGTCATATTGCATACTATGGAGTGACGGATAACTGCAAAAGCATAAAGAACTTTTCCTATCAAGTGTTACTCACCTTGTTAAAATGGCTTAATCGTCGAGGAAAACGAGGCTGTTACACCTGGGAAAAGTTTCATAATTGTGTCTGACAGGACTTTAGAGGAACCGCCCATGGCCCACATCCCCGACGACCAGCTCGACTGCCTGAAGCAGGAGGTCTCCCTGCAGCGTCTGGCCGAGGGCGTGGGGTGGTCCTCAAGCGCCACGGGGCCGATTTGATCGGGCTGTGTCCTTTCCATGATGACCACGAGCCCAGCCTGGTGATCAGTCCCGGGAAAACCTTTGGCACTGCCTGGAGGCCTGTCAGCGTGGCGGCAGTGTCATCGATTAGGTGATGAAGGCCGAGGGGGTGAGCATCCTCCATGCGGTTGCGCTGTTGCCGGCCGATTACCGTCCTTCTTTAGCTGCCGGTTCCGGCCCGGTGAAAAAAACCACCGTGTCCAGGCTCCTCACGGCACTGGTGGCGGATGCTGAAGACGCCCGGCTGCTGGCGCAGGTGACCGAGTATTGCCACGAGACTTTGAAACAAAGTCTCGTGGCGCTGGCCTACCTGGAAAAAGGACTACGGGGTCATATATGGTTCGCCCCGCGATGCAAGGAAAAAGTTCGTTTGTGACAAAAAGAATTTCATCCAGGCTACCTTGCTACGTTAACCCGAGGCCAGCCGGTGCGCCCGGCGCGTGGTTTCCGGCAGGCGATAACGGGTGGTACAGCGCAGCACATACTCGATGGCTGTTTGCAGATCGATGCGATGCCCCACGGAAACATACAGTGGGCTGACATTGTCGCGGGTGCGCAGCACGGCACCGACGACTTCCTCCTTGTCCATCAGCGGCGTCCAGCTGCCCTTCGTTGTGCCGGGCTCGTCGTGTGTTCCGATCAGTCGTGACTTGGCGACACCGATGGTGGGCAGCCCGGTCAGCACGCCGAGGTGGCAGGCAATGCCGAAGCGGCGTGGATGCGCCAGGCCCTGGCCATCGCAGAGAATGAGGTCAGGCGTGGTCGTGATGTTGGCCAATGCCGCCAGCAATGCGGGAATTTCCCGGAATGACAAATAGCCGGGAATATAGGGAAAGCGTGTCGGCTGCCGGGCGATGGCCTGTTCGACTAAATTCAGTTGGGGAAATCGCAGTACGGCAACGGCAGCGCGAGTGATTTTTCCCTTTTCCTCGAATCCTACGTCCACGCCGGCAACGGTATTGACGGCGCCAAGCCGGTTTTCGGTAATGACCCTGGAACGCAGTTGCTCCTGTACAGTGCGGGCCCCTGTGACATTTTCCGGCCAATCAATCGGCTGCGCTATTTTCATGGCTTGGCACTGGGGGTAGGCGTTTTTACCACATCAGGTCGTCGGGGATCTTATAGTCGGCGTAGGGATCGTCCTCGGCCCTTTCGGCCGCAGTGGATTGCCCGTACAGGATGATGCTGTGCTCGTCGCGCTGGCGGATTTTTTCCGCCACGGGCATGGGTACCAGTTCGTAGGCGCCGTCCAGTTTGGCGATGGCCAGGCGCCCGGACGTGAGGTGTCTGTGCACTTGCTGTGAGATATGCAGACGTTTGACCACCTCGGCGTCAGTGAAATTGTAAACCACATCACCATCGGTATTTTCAACGCGATTGGTCTGGATCAGTTGCCTGATCTGGGCGGTGATAGCCTTGCGTTCGGCCTCGTCCTTGCGCTGCTGGTTCAGCAGCCGGTCGCGCTCGGCCTTTTCCGCCAGCGCCTGCTGGGCCAGCAGGGTTGCCTCACTCACCGGTGCGGGCGCGCCTTTCTTGCCCTTCTGTTTCTTGCTTTTGTATTGGCCCTGCTTGACCTTCTTCGCCTTCTTTTCATCCACCAGGCCGGTTTTCTTCAGTTGTTCGAAAAGTGAGTTTCCCATGGGCTTGATTCCAATTTTTGTGTCTGTTTCAGTGTCTTTGCCGGACGTGCCATGCGCCAATTGACTTGAGCATGTCATATTCTGCGCACATTGGGAAAAGTGGGAATCAGTGAAGGATTTTGCGGGTGACTGGCTGAGTTGGTCGGCGTGAGAGGATTTGAACCTCCGACCCCTTCGTCCCGAACGAAGTGCGCTACCAGGCTGCGCTACACGCCGATATAAATGCAAAGCTAGAAAGAACGACTGACCGAAAAATCTGCGAGGGTTTTCAATGCGTCAGCGTAGATAGAAGGGGGGATGTCGTGCAGGCAATGGATGGCCTTGTCTGCCTCCTCCCTTGCTTTGCGCGCAGTGTACGCGATGGCATCGGTGGATTCAATGGCGGCGGTAACGGCGCGGATATGCTCGCGTCCGCCTTCTTCGATGGCCTGGCGAATGATGGAAGACTGCTCGACCGTCCCCTGCTGCATGGCGCGAATCAACGGCAGGGTCGGTTTGCCTTCGGCGAGGTCATCACCGATATTTTTGCCGATTTTGTCCGATGAGGCACTGTAATCAAGCACATCGTCGATCAGCTGGAAGGCCGTGCCCAGGTGCATGCCGTAGCGAGCCATATTCTGTCCCACCTCGGCCGGGGTATTGCTGAGTACGGCGCCGAGTTGTGCCGCGGCCTCGAATAGCTTGGCGGTCTTGCAATGAATCACGTCCAGATAGCGCTGTTCGGTGGTGTCCGGGTCGTTGCAATTGAGCAATTGCATGACCTCGCCTTCGGCGATGACGTTGGTTGCGTCGGCGAGAATCTGCATCACATGCATGCTGTCGCTTTCAACCATCATCTGGAAGGCGCGTGAATAAAGGAAATCACCCACTAGCACGGCGGCCTCGTTGCCCCAGCGGGCGTTGGCCGTCTCGTTGCCACGGCGGCGGTCCGAGGCATCAACCACGTCGTCGTGCAGCAGGGTGGCGGTGTGGATGAATTCCACCACGGCGGCGAGGTCGAAGTGCTGTTCGCCGGCATAGCCAAAGGCGCGTGCGGACAGCAACACCAGCAGCGGGCGCAGGCGTTTGCCACCGCTGTTGATGATGTAGCCGCTGAGCTGATTGACCAGTACGACGTCCGAGTGCAGGCGCTTTTTGATCAGCAGGTTGACGGTGGCCATGTCCTCTTGCGCCAGTTTATTGACGGCGTCGATGTCGAGTATGGCTCGGGGCTGATTGGCGGTTTTGTGCATCATTGATATCTGTTAGGCCCGGTTACTCGGCCTGTCTCTCCCGGGGCGCATAGTATGGGGTTTGACGTGGTGTTGTGTAAACGCTAGAATTCGCGGTCTTTTGAGGCAGGCGCCCCGTGTGGGCAGTAGCTGGAGACGCTCTAAATGTACGCGGTAATCAAAACCGGTGGCAAGCAATATAAGGTTTCTGAGGGTCAGACTCTCAAAGTCGAGAAGATTGCAGCCGAAGAAGGTGCAACTATCGAGATCGATCAGGTGTTAATGGTCGCCGATGGTGAAAATATCACGGTCGGTGCGCCGATGGTCGAGGGTGGCAAGGTCACCGCGACGATCAAGTCGCACGGTCGTGGCAAGAAGATTGAGATCATCAAGTTCAACCGTCGCAAGCACTATCGCAAGCAGATGGGTCATCGTCAGTCATACACCGAATTACAGATCACTGGCATATCTGCCGGTTAATCACGGATTTGAGGAGTCATTAACCATGGCACATAAAAAGGCTGCCGGTAGTACACGTAACGGTCGCGATTCAGAATCCAAACGTCTCGGCGTCAAGCGTTACGGTGGCGAGCAGGTGCGTTCTGGCAATATTCTGGTTCGCCAGCGTGGCACCAAGTTTCACCCCGGAAAGAATGTGGGCCGCGGTCGCGACGACACCCTGTTTGCGACCTCGGATGGCGCGGTGGTGTTCGAGATCAAGGGTCCGAAGAAACGTCAGTTCATCAGCGTGGTGCCAGCCGAAGCCTAAACGCTCGCAGCAACATGGTTGACGGAAAGCCCCGCTCGACGGGGCTTTTTCGTATGTGGTCAAATACTTGTCCGTGGGATGCATGGGCGTTTGGGCGCGGTTTTATCGTGTAGGAGCGGCTTCAGCTGCGAGCCCTCTATCGCGGTTGAAGCCGCTCCTACAAATTTCGCTTTTTCTCCCTGAGGGAGTGAAGCCGGTAGCAGGAGCAGGGTGATGAAATTCGTCGATGAGGCAACAATCCGCGTGGCGGCTGGTGACGGTGGAAATGGCTGCGTCAGTTTTCGACGTGAGAAATACATCCCCAAGGGCGGTCCGGACGGCGGTGATGGCGGTGATGGTGGCAGTGTCTATCTGCTCGCCAACAGCGGTCTGAACACGCTGGCGGACTTTCGTTTTCAGCGTGACTACCGCGCTCAGCGCGGGCAGAACGGCATGGGCAGTGACTGCACCGGCCGTAAGGGCGAGGACAAAACCATCAAGGTGCCTATCGGCACCGTGGTGCATGATGCCGAAACCGGCGAGCTGATCGGCGACCTGGTGGAAGACGGCCAGATCCTGCTGGTGGCCAAGGGTGGTGTGCACGGCCTCGGCAATGCCCGCTTCAAGAGCAGCACCAATCGTGCGCCGCGGCAGAATACGCCAGGCACGCCGGGCGAGGTGCGTCAGCTGGCGCTGGAGATGACGCTGCTGGCCGATGTCGGTCTGCTCGGTCTGCCCAATGCCGGCAAGTCGACGCTGATCAGTGTGGTGTCGGCGGCGCGGCCGAAGGTGGCCGACTATCCTTTTACCACCTTGTACCCGAATCTCGGCGTGGTCAGTCCCGAGCCGCACCGCAGCTTCGTTATCGCCGACATTCCCGGCGTCATTGAGGGGGCTGCCGAGGGTGCCGGGCTGGGCATCCAGTTTCTTAAGCACCTGTCGCGTACCCGACTGTTGCTGCATCTGGTCGACGTGGTGCCGATGGACGAGCACGACCCGGCCGATGATGTGCGCACCATCGCGCAGGAGCTGGCCAAGTTCAGCGGCGAGCTGGCCGGTCGGCCGCGCTGGCTGGTGTTGAACAAGATCGACGTGTTGCCCGAGGATGAGCGCGAGGCCCGTTGTGACAACATCGTCGAGGCCCTGAACTGGCAGGATCCGGTGTACCGCATTTCCGCCGTTCAGCGCGAGGGCACCGAAGCACTGATGTTTGATATCCTCAATTACCTGGAAGAGCACGCCCGCAGTGAGGCGGAAGAGGGCAACGAATAAATGCAGCAACGCGGAGATCTGCGACAATCCAAACGCTGGGTGGTGAAGATTGGCAGCGCCCTGCTCACTGCCGACGGCGCGGGGCTGGACCGTGAGGCCATCCGCGACTGGGTGATGCAGATGGTCGCCCTGCGTGCACGTGGTATCGAGCTGGTGCTGGTCTCCAGCGGCGCGGTGGCCGAGGGCATGATGCGCCTCGGCTGGGCCTCGCGCCCCCATGCGCTGCACGAACTGCAGGCCGCCGCTGCGGTTGGTCAGATGGGGCTGGTGCAGGCCTACGAATCCAACTTTCAGCGACACGACATCCACACGGCGCAGGTGCTGCTGACCCACGATGACCTTTCTAATCGTCAGCGCTACCTGAATGCGCGTAATACGCTTCGCACGCTGCTCGAATTCGGCGTACTGCCGGTGGTGAACGAAAATGACACCGTGGTTACCGATGAGATTTGCTTCGGCGACAACGATACCCTGGCGGCGCTGGTGACCAATCTGGTGGAGGCCGATGCGCTGATCATTCTGACCGATCAGGCGGGCCTGTTTGACAGGGATCCGCGCAAGCATGCCGATGCCCAGCTGTTGCGCGAGGCGCGCGCCACCGACGAGTCACTGGACGAGATGGTGGGTGGTTCGGCCGGTGAGCTGGGCCGCGGCGGCATGCTCACCAAACTGCGCGCAGCACGGCTGGCGGCACGTTCCGGGGCGGGCACCGTGATCGCCTTTGGTCGTGAGCCGCAGGTGCTGGAGCGTATTGCCTCGGCTGAGCGGCTTGGCACCCTACTGTTGCCGGAGCAGGAGACACAGGCGGCGCGTAAGCAATGGTTGGCCGGGCACCTGCAATTGCGCGGCAGTCTGTGCCTGGATGCGGGGGCGGTGAAGGTGTTGCGCGAATCCGGCCGCAGCCTGCTGCCGGTGGGCGTGGTGGCGGTAGACGGTGATTTCGAGCGTGGCGAGGCGGTGGCCTGTGTTGACAAGGTGGGGCGGGAGATTGCGCGCGGGCTGGTGAATTACAGCGCCAGTGACGCGCGGCGGATCATGGGCCGGCCGAGCCGTGAACTGGAGGCGATCCTGGGTCATGTCGATGAGCCGGAGATGATCCACCGTGACAATCTGGTGCTGATGTAGCGTGCTGTGGGAGCGCCTTTCCAGGCGCGAATCACGGCTGGAAAGCCGTTCCCACCCGTAGTAGGTAGGTTGGGCAAAGGAGCGAAGCGACGTGCCCAACGGGATGCATGGGAATGTTGGCCTTTGCCAGAATGACGGGTTCCGTAGCGGGAAAACGCAGGCACAAAAAAGCCGCTCGGTGAGCGGCTTTTTCGATGCCGTCTCGAAACAACCTTACAGCGCGCGGATGCGGGTGTTCAGACGGCTCTTGTGACGGGCGCCCTTGTTGACGCTGATCAAACCCTTGCCGGCGGTGCGGTCGATGAGGGGTACGGCGGCCTTGTACAGGGTCTCTGCCTCTTCCTTGTTACCCGCCTCGATGGCGTAAACGACTTTCTTCACCGCGGTGCGGAAGGCAGAGCGGGCGCTGGTGTTGCGCTGGCGGTGGGTTTCCGCCTGGCGGGCGCGTTTTTTGGCTTGTGCGGAATTGGCCAAGGTCTTGACTCCGTAATGTTCAGTAGATTCTGTTCGGTTTGTCGGGCGTGGCCCGAAAGGCCGCATACTATGCGTGTGTTAGCGCGCCTTGTCAATTCACTTGCCCGGCAGTCTGGGTGAGGGTAACTGGGCAAGGATTTTGCCGCCATCGGGCTTGTGCGCGGACAGCGATAATTTGGGGGGAATGCGGCGCTGCGGTTAAGATGCCCTGCCATGACCATCGATACCCCCGCCGATACCCCTGCCGCATGAGTCTGCTCCGGTCCACCGCCGTGGTCAGTGCCATGACCACTCTTTCACGTATCCTCGGCCTGGTGCGCGATATGGTGTTTGCGCGTATGTTCGGCGCCGAGGCGGGCACCGATGCCTTTTTCATTGCCTTCAAGATTCCCAATTTCCTGCGCCGTCTGTTTGCCGAAGGGGCCTTCTCGCAGGCCTTCGTGCCAGTGCTCACGGAGTACAAGAGTCAGCGCGAGCAGGACGAGGTCAGTGAACTGATTCGCCATACCGCCGGCACCCTGGCTGGGGTGCTGTTCGTGATTTCAGTGCTGGCAGTGCTGGCGGCGCCGATACTGACGATGCTGTTTGCGCCGGGCTTCATCGATGAGCCGGAGCGTTTCACGCTCACCACCGACATGTTGCGTATCACCTTCCCTTATCTATTGTTTATCTCGCTGACTGCATTAATGGGCAGTGTGCTTAACTGCTACGGGCGTTTTGCCGTGCCGGCCTTCACGCCGGTGTTACTCAACGTGGTGCTGATCTCGGTGGCGCTGTGGGTGGCGCCGAATTTCGAGCGACCGGTGGTGGCGCTGGCCTGGGGTGTGTTTGTCGCCGGCGTGGCGCAGCTGCTGTTTCAGTTGCCCTTCGTGCTACGCCTGGGGTTGCTGCGCTGGCCGCGCTGGGGCTGGCGGGAGTCGGGTGTGCGGCGCATCGGCAAGCTGATGCTGCCGGCCATCTTCGGCTCCTCGGTGGCGCAGGTGAACCTGCTGTTCGACACCATCATTGCCTCTTTTCTGGTCGCCGGCAGCGTGTCGTGGCTGTATTACTCGGACCGGCTGGTGGAGTTTCCGCTCGGCGTGCTGGGTATCGCGCTGGCCACGGTAATCCTGCCCAGCCTGTCGCAGAAGCACGCCAATGCCGACCCCGCCGCCTTTTCCCGCACCCTGGACTGGGCCCTGCGCTGGGTACTGCTGATCGGTGCCCCGGCCATGCTGGGTCTGGCCCTGCTCGCCGGGCCGCTGCTGATCACCTTGTTTAACTACGGTGAGTTCGACGGCCACGACGTCGAGATGTCGCGCCTGAGCCTGGTGGCCTACAGCGTGGGTCTGCTGGGTTTTATTTCGATCAAGGTGCTTGCCCCCGGCTATTATGCCCGGCAGGATACGCGTACGCCGGTGCGTATCGGTATTATTGCCATGCTGGCCAATATGGGCCTGAACCTGCTGTTCGTGCTGCCCATGGTGTGGCTGGATATGGCCGGACCACATAGCGGACTGGCACTGGCGACCTCCTGTTCGGCGTTTCTCAACGCGGGCTTGCTCTATCGTGGCCTGCGCCGGGATGGCGTGCTGCAGCCTGTGCCGGGCTGGGAGCGACTGTTCCTGCAGGTGCTGCTGGCCGGTGCCGCGATGGCCGGGCTGTTGTTGTGGGGGGTGGACGGACTGGATGTCTGGCAGGCGCGTGATGCGACCGCGCGCGTTGGCTGGCTGCTGTTTTGGGTGGTGGCCGGCGGTGGCCTGTATTTTCTTGTCTTGCTGCTTGCCGGGGTGCGGCCCCGGCAGTTTTTCCGTGTCTCACGCGGCGGTGGCAAGCACTGATTGTCACTGTTCGCCACAGAGGCACGGAGAACACAGAGAAAAGATTTTTAAAATTAAGGGCGCCTCCAATAACGTTTAACTTTCTGTGGTCTCTGCGCAAACGGTTATCAGGGACGCCCTTAATGGCATGAACATTGAGTGAAGGCACGGGTTAATGCGGTGAAATCCCGTATCTTTCGTCATTGAGAAATTTCAGGGCCACCGTGCACACAAAATGATATTCATTCTTCAGTGAACTTTGTGGCTCTGTGGTGAACTGAATAGTTTCCACTGATTTTGATAAACAGGAGATCGACCATGAAATATTCTTTGTTATTGACCGTTGGCGCGGCCAGCCTGCTGGCTGGCTGTTCCAAGAGTAATGATTTCACTCCGGCCGTGGGCATGAATGGCGAGGCCATTTTTCAGGCCGCCTGTGCCGAGTGTCATGAGGCGGATGACGGCGGTTATTATTTTACATTGGCGAAGACCACGGATATCGGCAAAAAGGTCAGCGGAGGTGGTATGACGATGCCGGCCTTCCCCAATATTCAGGGTGAGGCGCTGAGGTCGCTGGAAGAGTATGTGGCGGCGCACAGTCGTCAGGCCGAATAGGCGAAACCCGCGGGAAGCCCCGTTTCATGCAGATCATCCGTGGCAGCCACAATCTGCGCTCCTACCACCGGGGTTGCGTTGCCACCATCGGCAATTTTGACGGTGTGCACCTCGGTCATCAGGCAGTGCTGGGGCAGCTGGCGGAAAAGGCCGACGAGTTTGGCCTGCCGCTGACAGTGATCACCTTCGAGCCGCAGCCGGAGGAGTATTTCCGCCCGGATGCCGCGCCGCCGCGTCTCACCCGCCTGCGTGAAAAGGTGCAGGCCCTGCGGCGCTATGCCGTGGACCGACTGCTGGTGCTGTGCTTCGATGCCGCCTTTGCCGCGCAGGAACCGCAGGCCTTCATCGACCGGGTGCTGGTGAACGGCCTCGGTGTGCGTTATCTGGTGATCGGCGACGATTTCCGCTTTGGGCGGCAGCGCGCCGGTGATTTCGACATGCTCAGCAAAGCGGGCCGCGAACACGGCTTCGAGGTGGTGAACATGCACACCTTCAGCCTCGACAGTGAACGGATCAGTAGTACTCGCGTGCGCACGGCGCTGGGCGCGGGTGATCTGAACACGGCGGAAAAGCTGCTTGGCCGACCCTATCGCATGAGCGGTCGCGTCGCCCATGGCGACAAGCTGGGTCGTACCATCGGCTTCCCCACAGCCAACATCCACCTGCATCGCAAGGCCACGCCGCTGCGTGGGGTGTTTGCGGTGGAGCTGTATGGCATTCACGGCGAGCCCCTGCCCGGTGTCGCCAACCTCGGTACCCGGCCGACGGCGTGCGGGTTGCGCACTCTGCTGGAGGTGCACCTGTTCGACTTCACGGGCGATATCTACGGCGCGCACGTGCATGTGGAATTCCTGCACAAGCTGCGCGACGAACGTCGCTTCGAGTCCCTCGATGCGCTGAAACAGCAGATCCAGCGCGATGCGGCGCAGGCGCGTGCCTTTTTGGCTGGCGGCTAGTCTGTGTAAGCCTGTAAAATGGTCGGTTTCGACGCTCGTCGCGCAAACCGTCGCCGATCAACCGAGCGTCGTTTGACCTATTGAACGTCATGACCCATTGAGCGTCGTGACCCATTGAGAGAAGCCCGTGACCGATTACAAAGCCACCCTGAACCTGCCCCAGACCGACTTTCCCATGCGCGGCAATCTGGCCAAACGTGAGCCAGAGATGCTCAAGCGCTGGCAGGCGATGAATCTCTATGATCGTCTGCGCGAGCAGGGCAAGGGTCGCGACAAGTTCATCCTCCATGACGGCCCGCCCTACGCCAATGGCGATATCCACATCGGCCATGCGGTCAACAAGGTGCTCAAGGACATCATCGTCAAGGCCAAGACCCTGAGCGGTTTTGACGCCCCCTACGTGCCCGGCTGGGACTGCCACGGCCTGCCCATCGAGCTGAACGTGGAGAAGAAGGTCGGCAAGGCGGGTGTGAAGGTGGACGCCACGACCTTTCGTCAGGCCTGCCGCGACTACGCGCAAAAGCAGGTGGACGGTCAGCGCGAGGACTTCAAGCGCCTCGGCGTGTTCGGCGACTGGGACAATCCCTACCTGACCATGAATTTCCAGTACGAGGCGGACATCATCCGCAGCCTCGGCCGCATCATCGAGGCCGGTCATTTGCACAAGGGTGCCAAGCCCGTGCACTGGTGCACTGACTGCGGCTCGGCACTGGCCGAGGCCGAGGTGGAATACGAGGACAAGACCTCCACCGCCATCGACGTGCGCTTCCCGGTGCTGGACGAAGCAGCCCTGTGGGCGCGCTGCCACCACGTCGAAGGGCGTACGGGTGAGGGGCGGGTCTCGGTGGTGATCTGGACCACTACCCCCTGGACCCTGCCCGCCAATCAGGCGGTGGCGGTGCATCCCGAGCTGGATTACGCCGTGGTGCAGAGCGAGGGCGAACACGGCCCGGAGCGGCTGATCCTCGCCGAGGCGCTGCTCAAGGACGCCATGGCGCGCTACGAAAGAAACGGTTTATTTGCAAAGAGTCGCGTGGTGGCCTATTGCCGTGGCAGCGACCTCGAAGGTTTGAAGCTGGGCCACCCGTTCTACGCACGCGAGGTGCCGATGATCCTCGGCGATCACGT
>JAJRWE010000007.1 GCA_024276955.1 Gammaproteobacteria bacterium | reverse complement strand
GCCCAGGCACTCGGCGCGCTGGATGGCAGCAACGGTGTGGCGAGTGATATCGGCGATGATGCCGGTCTCTTTCACGCTGGCGCCGAAGGCCAGGGTGCCGAGGCCGGGCCACACCGCCCAACGCGGCGCGAGGTCGAGGCATGTCAGATCAGGCGTGGCATGGCGCGCGAAGTAGGCGCGGTATTCGTCGGCATAGCGGGCGGTGTCGGCCTCGGCGCCCTCGCGCACGATCAGCGGTACACGCTTGGTGCGGATGACGTGATCCGGGGTCAGCGGACCACGGGTGGCGATGTCGGCCACATCGTCACGGGTGCTGAAGCCGCGCGCCTCGACGCTGCGGTTCCAGTTCACCACCACTGGCGCGCCACGGGCAGTGGACACGGCGCGGCGCAGCTCGCTCAGGGCCAGCAGCTCGTCCGCCTGCGGCGTGCCGGCCTCATCCTTGGCACGTACTACCGCCGCCCCCTCCGCCGCCAGCGCCTCCTCGGCGCGGCTCACCAGGGTGATCATGCGCTCGTAACTGTCGCGCGCGTCGTCGGCGAAGCTGAACATGCCATGGTTCATCAGCACCATGCCGTCGAGCTGCGACCAGTCGATGTCGGCGGTCATCTCCCACACCTTCTTCGCCAGCACGAAGCCGGGCATCACATAGGGCACCACCAACACACGTTCGCCATAGAGTGCGCGGATGCGCGCCTCACCACCGGGGGTGTTGGTCAGCGTCACCACGGCATCGGCGTGGGTGTGGTCGACAAACTTGAAGGGAATAATAGCGTGCAGGATGGCCTCCACCGAGGGATTAGGGGCGTAGGGATCGGTCATCGCCGCGCGCTGGGCGTGCACCATTTCGGGGTCGGAAAGCTCGGGCAGCGCGGCCATGCGTTGCAACACGTCGAGCCGCACCGGGGCGAAGCCCTCGGCCTCGATGGTGGCCAGATCCCAGCCGCTGCCCTTGACGTAGAGCACGGATTCCGTGTCGCCGAAGAGGTTTTCCGTCTCGGCCTTCACCGAGGTATTGCCACCACCGTGCAGCACCAGCGAGGACTCACGCCCCAGCAGTCGTGATGTGTAAACCCGCAGCTTCAGCGCATCCTCGCCACAGGCCCGGGCCTCGCTGTCATTCCAAAGACTGTGCATGTCTTATCCTCATAGGCGTTACTTGCTTTGCTGCGTATAATAGCGCCGCAATCCGCTGACCACTATCCGCCGCACATTTATTTCTTTCCCACGCCCAGACGAATGCCCCCCCCAACCCATGACCCCTGATGATTACTGCCAGGACAAAGCCGCCCCCAGTGGCTCGAGTCTCTATTACAGCCTGCTGTATCAAGCGCCGGCCCAGCGCCGGGCCATCATCGCCGTGCATGCCTTCGGGCTGGAAATCAGGGAGGTCGTGAACGACTGCCACGATGACGACATCGCCCTGCAAACACTGCAATGGTGGCGCACGAAAATCGCCCGCGCCTATGCGGGCAACGCGACACATCCAGCATGCCAGGCCTTGCAGACGGCGATCACGGCATTTGACCTGCCGAACGAGCAATTTCTGTACATCATCGATGGCCACGAACGGGACCTGCGGCAAGTGGCTTACCCCTCTTTCGCCGAACTGGAGATCTATTGCCAGAACGTTGCAGGGACTCTGCAGCAACTAACGGCGAAGATCTGCACCTTCCAGCAGCCCGAAACACTTGACTATGCCCGCAAGCTGGGCACCGCCATCCAGCTCAGTCATATTCTGCGCAATATCCACAGGGGTACCCGGCGTGGGAAAATCCACCTGCCCGAGGATGAGATGTCGCAACAGGGTGTATCGCAAAAAGACTTCATTCCACCGCGCTGCAGCGATAATATGCAGGGCCTGCTGGCAGCACAGATTGCCCGTGCCGACGACTATTTCGAGCAGGCCCTGAACCTGTTGCCGGCACAGGACCGTGCTGCGCAGCGATACGGCCTGATCCTGTGCGCAATTTATCGCGCCATGCTGAAAAAACTGCGGAAGAATAACGGCCATGCATTGAACAAACCGTTGAACGAACAGATTTCACTGAGCCCGCTGCACAAGCTGTGGATAGCCTGGCGCACTCACTGACAACACAAAAAAGCCCTCCCAAAAACCCAAGGCGGACAGCAACACCATGAAAGACTACCAACCCCAGCCTGACCTGCTCAAAGACCGCGTCATCCTCGTTACCGGCGCCGCCGGCGCCATCGGCAGTGCGGCCGCCAAGGCCTTTGCGGCACACGGCGCCACCGTGGCGCTGCTGGACAAGCGCCAGGTAAAAACAGAAAAGGTCTACGACGCCATCATCGAGGCTGGGCAGCCTAAACCGGCCATCTGCCCGCTGGACCTGGAAAAGGCCTCACCCGAGCACTACGTCAAGATCGCGTACATGTTGCACGAAGAATTCGGGCGGCTGGACGGCATCCTGCACGCGGCAGGCATGCTGGGCACGCTCACGCCCCTAGACCACTACGACCTCGCCCTGTGGTCACGGGTGATGCAGGTCAACCTCAACGCCGCCTATCTGATGACGCGCGCCTGCCTGGATCTGTTGCGCAAATCCGACGACGCCTCGATCATCTTCAATTCCGCCCGCGAAGGCCGCAAAGGCAAGGCCTACTGGGGCGCCTACGGCATCAGCCATGCGGCGATCGAAAACATGATGGAAATCTTTGCCGATGAACTGGAGGCCTGCACCAACATCCGCGCCAACAGCATCGATCCCGGCCCGGTGCGCGGCCGTCTGCGCGCCCTCTCCTTCCCCGGCGAAGACCCCAATACCGTCCCCGAGGCCGGTACGATCATGGCCAACTACCTGTATCTGATGGGCCCGGACAGCAAGGGCGTTAGCGGGCAACGTTTCACTGTATGAATAAACTACCCCGCAGCAAGCTGACGGGGTATTGTAGGAGCGGACCCTTGGGCCGCGATGCCAAGGGTGGGAAAACCATCGCGGCCCAAGGGTCCGCTCCTACAATTGTTCAGGGCAATATAAAATTATTTCGCTGCACCAAAAGTAGGCGCTTTAGGCGAGCAGCGGGGAATCCAACCCGAAGAGATTGAACCCCAGGCTAATGTTGTCAGAGGGTACTGAAATACCCCGTAAAACACGTGACAATATCCACTCAGCTAGCAGGTGAATTAACCCCGCCCGAAATCGTGGCTTGTTTCATGGGTTTTCGGGCTGGCACTAAATATATCTTGATATATTACACCTGCAGGCATATACTATGGTATATGACGCATTGGGAGGTAAATTGCCATGAGACACACTGCCAAACTTTTCATGAATGGCCGCAGCCAGGCCGTCCGGTTACCTGTCAACTATCGATTCGATTGTGATGAGGTCTATATTCGCAAAGACCCTGAAACAGGCGATGTGATCATTTCCAAGAAACCTGGAAATTGGGATGATTTTTTCAAAATGATAGAATCCATC
>JAJRWE010000101.1 GCA_024276955.1 Gammaproteobacteria bacterium | reverse complement strand
TGGTGGTGGTCGATCCGGTGGAGGGCAAGCAGGCCCTGAGCCTGTTCCGGCCCGTGACCCGCTATCGCGACGCGACCCTGGTCGAGGTGACGCTGAAGACCGGCCGCACCCACCAGATTCGCGTGCATGCGGCGAGCATCGGCCAGCCCATCGCCGGTGACGAAAAATATGGCGATGCCGCGTTCAGCGCTACCCTGCGCCGGCAGGGACTAAAGCGCCTGTTCCTGCATGCCCATTCACTGGCCTTTCGCCTGCCGGGCATCGATGATGAAATCCGCGTCAGCGCACCGCTGGACGACGAGCTGACGGTGGTACTGAACAAACTGGAGAAGATAAAGAAGTGAACAAGCCTTTTGAACTGCTGGTGTTCGACTGGGATGGCACCTTGATGGATTCCGAGGCGCATATCGTCGCCAGCATAAAGCGCGCCATTGACGACGTGGAACTGCCGGAGCTGCCGCATGCCGAGATGAGCGACGTTATCGGCCTGGGTCTGGCCGAGGCCATTGAGCGCCTGTTTCCCGGCATTGAGGCCAGCCTGAGAGAGCGGGTTGCCGATCGCTACCGCTATCATTTTCTTGCCGACGACCCCTGCGAGCCTTTTGAAGGCGCAGAAGAGGTACTGCAAGAGTTGAGCCGGCAGGGCTATCTGATGGCCGTCGCTACCGGCAAGGGACGGCGGGGTCTCGACCGGGTGCTGGACTCCAGTGGATTCCGCCCGCTGTTTGATATCACCCGCTGTTCCGACGAGACTCGTTCCAAGCCGCATCCGCAGATGTTGCAGGAAATCATGACAGTGCTGGATGTCGATCCGTCCCGTACCCTGATGATCGGCGATACCGAATATGATTTGCAGATGGCGCGCAATGCCGGCGCCGTGCCACTGGCCGTCAGCTATGGAGTGCATGCCGTGGAACGCCTGCATCAGCACAACCCCCGGGGCTGTCTCGATGCCATCCGGGAACTGCCCGAGTGGCTAGCTAATTGCTGAACTCTGATGATGACAGACGGTCTCACGCCATCTACGGTTTGCTGACTGACTTCTCCCCCAATTCCCAAACCCCGAACAAGGTACACCATGAACGACCAGGATCCCCCCAAGCCCCCGTCCCGTTCTTCCAATTCTCCCGCAGGGCCTCAGAAGCCGGCTGACGCGTGGACTGATGGCCCGGAAGTTGTCGCCCGGCCCGATACGAAAAAGCACAAAAAGGCCGGCCCCGGTGACAAGGACTGGGAGCGGGATGTCGTTAACCGACTGGCCTTTGCCGCCCTCAACGAGCAACGCCGGTCGCGCCGCTGGAATGTGTTTTTCAAATCCCTGTTCTTCATCTATCTGTTTGTGCTGTTTTTTTATGTGCCGATAGAGTGGGGTGATGCCACTATTTCCACCGGAAAGCACACCGCACTGGTGGAACTCGACGGCGTGATTGCCACCAATACTTTCGCTAATGCCGATAATCTGGTCAGCAGCCTGCGACGGGCCTTTAAAGACGAAGATACCGCCGGCATCATCCTGCGCATCAACAGCCCCGGCGGCAGCCCGGTGCAGGCTGGCTATGTGTACGATGAAATCAAGCGTCTGCGGGGCAAGTACCCGAACATCAAGCTATATGCGGTGGTCACCGATATCTGCGCCTCGGGTGGTTATTACATCGCCGCTGCCGCCGACGAAATCTATGCCGACAAGGCCAGCATCGTCGGCTCCATCGATGTGCTGATGGATGGGTTTGGCTTTGTCGATACCTTGAAAAAGGTCGGTGCCGAGCGGCGTCTGATGACGGCCGGTGAACACAAGGGGATACTTGATCCGTTTTCTCCCCTGAAAAATGAGGAAGTCCGTCATGTGCAAAGCCTGCTTGATGGTATACACCAGCAGTTTATCGATGCGGTAAAGGCGGGCCGTGGGGATCGTCTCGCCGATAACCCGGATATTTTCAGCGGTCTGTTCTGGAGTGGCGAAGAGGGTGTAAAGCTTGGTCTGGTCGACGGATTGGGCAGCAGCAGTTATGTCGCACGGGAAATCATCGGTGTCGACAAAATCGTCGACTTTACCGCACGGCCCGACTATTTCGAGCGCTTTGCCGACCGTATTGGTGCGGCAATGGCCACCGTTATAGGCGAAAATCTGGGTCTGGGGAACGCATCGCTACGATAGAGAGCACGGTAGGTTGATGAGATGGTCTCCTCCCCCCTACAAACGGCGTCGCAATGCGCCATGATGGAGATGTATTACCCACCATCAAAATTGAACTTGTGACACCGCTCTGCGGTGTTACACATCCCGTGGCGCTCAGCGCCACCTCCACCTCGGTGGATTAGACTGGCTTTCTTGCGCCACACCGCAGAGCGGTGTAGCGAGTCAAATACAAAATGATACTGAACCCCCCTTCAGCAGGGCAACGGCCAGTATCGCAGATAAATCTGACCGCCTAAAGGCGGTGGTTTTAACCTTTAACCGGGACTAATAAACAAAACCGCACAATACAAAACTCTCGGCAAGTTGGGGTTTGTCCCTCACCCCCTTCGAACTTTGCCGATCGTCTTGGTGCGGCAATGGTCATCATCCTAGATTAATCAGTTGACCGCTTCGAGGTGAGTTTAAGTGCATGGTAATTAACGAATTTATCTAAAAGCCAAACTTCACCTGCTGGGTGAGGGCGCCGGACAGGCCGTTCAACTGATTAATCTAGGATTATCGGCGAGAATCCGGGGCTGGGTAACGCAACACCACACGAGCGGTTGTGAATATCTGATGGATATACACGGTTATTGGGGCTGTTCATCCGGTTGCTGGAAATAGGTTGTAGGCCTGCCCCTCCCAACTTGCTGTCATTTGTTCTTTCGTGTAAAAACGGGGACTTGGCGGAAAGGTTTGGGAGGATTTGCATGTCGTACAAGTATCCCATTGTCGCTGTCACCGGCGCCTCTGGCGCGGGCACCAGTGTGGTTCAGAAGGCATTCAGCGATATATTTCTGCGTGAATCCATCAATGCGGTTTTTGTCGAAGGCGACAGTTTTCGTCGCTATGACCGCGAGGAAATGCAGAAACTGCTGCGAGAGAAGGCAGCCGAAGGCCAGGTGCTTTCTCCCTATGGCCCGGATGTCAACCTGTTCGACAAGCTGGAATCCCTGTTTCGGGAATATTCCGAGGACGGCAGAGGCATGATACGCCAGTACCTTAATGGTGAGATGGCCGAGGCCTCGCACGTAGAGCCAGGCACTTTCACCCCCTGGGAACAGACACCGGAGGGCGGCGACCTGCTTTTCTATGAAGGCCTGCATGGCGGCGTGGTTGCGGACCACTGGACGCGCCGCAACATGAGCCCGTCACACAATCCCCGGGTCATTCGTGAGCGACGGGACGGTGAGCGCAAAAATGGCGTGGATGCTGCGCAATATGTGGATCTGCTGATCGGCGTGGTGCCCGTGGTCAATCTGGAATGGATCCAGAAAATCCACCGTGACCAAAAGGTGAAAGGTTTTTCCAGCGAGGCGACGACCGCACATATCCTCGAACGCATGCAGGACTATATCCATTTCATCGTGCCGCAGTTCTCGGTAACCGATATCAATTTTCAGCGCGTGCCGGTGGTTGATACCTCCAACCCCTTTATCGCCAGCGAGATCCCCAGTTCCAGTGAATGTATCGTCGTCATCCGTTTCCGTGATCCGAAGCGGTATGATTTCCCACGCTTGATGCGTCTGATCGAGGGCGCCCGAATGTCGCGCCCGAATACGATGTTTATTCCGGGCAGCCAGATGTCGCAGGCCATGGATGTGATCTGTACGCCATTGGTGCGGGAGCTGGTGGAGCGGCGCAGTCACTGACTTCCAAGAATATCCACCCCCTCATTGCTCAGTAGGGTAATGAGACGAATCAGAGGCAGGCCGATGAGGGCATTGGGGTCCTCGCCCTTCATGGTCTCAAACAGGGCAATGCCCAGTCCCTCAGATTTGAAGCTGCCCGCGCAATTATACGGTTTCTCTCTGCGCAGATAGTTGTCGATTTGCCGGGCCGTTAATGAGCGGAATTTCACCGTAAACGGCACCACCTCCACTTGCGCGCGTCCGCTCGTCGTATTAAGCAGGCACAGCCCGGTCAGAAACAACACCTCGTTGCCGCTGGCGGCGCTGAGTTGCTCCATCGCCTTTTCGTGCGTGCCCGGCTTGCCCAGGATCTCGTCACCCAAAACGGCCACCTGGTCGGAACCAATGATGAGCGCATTGGGGCGCTGTCCAGCTACGGCGCGGGCCTTGTCTTCCGACAGCCGCTCGACCAGCGCACCCGCCGTTTCTCCGGCTCGTCGGGTTTCATCGGTCTCTGGTCGAGCGGTTGCAAACGGCTGGCCGAGTCGTTCCAGCAGGGCCTTGCGAAACGGTGAGGTCGAGGCCAGAACCAGTTGTGCCATGGTGTGAACTCCTTGGGTTTTGTCCGATGGTAAAGCGCCGCATTCTAACCAACAGCCCGCCAAATCACCCGTATTCTGTTTGATATCGATAAAATCAGCTGCCTTACTTATCATCAAGTGCCTTGGTGGAGAAAACACCACAATCGATGGGCAATCGATCGATCTTCATCCATCTTCGAGATCCTACGCCTCGTTAGTGCCCATCAACAAAAAACTTGCCGGATGAGTAATTATGGTATACCTTTTATACCATGTATTGCTTTGAATTTGACGGAGAAAAGAGCGGTTCAAACCTCAACAAGCACGGGATTGATTTTGTTACAGCTCAGGAGCTTTGGAATGATCCTGATCTCATCAAAATCCAGGCAATATCTAATACTGAACCACGTTTTCTACTCATTGGCCGCATTGAAGACAAACATTGGTCTGCGGTCATAACCTATCGTGGGAACATAATCAGAATAATCTCTGTTAGGCATTCAAGAAAGTCGGAGGTAGAACTTTATGAAATCTAAAGCATTTGACAAAAAATTTGATGAAAACAAAGCAGACATCATTGATGATCTTGACTTGTCCACATTGAGGCGCCCAAATCAAAAGCAAAAAAGAGTCAATGTAGACTTCCCTGTTTGGGTAATTGATTCCTTAGATAAAGAAGCAAGCCGAGTGGGTGTAACACGCCAATCAATAATCAAACTTTGGTTGGTTGAGCGACTTGAAGAGCTAGCACTAACAAGGCGCTCCACCTGACCGTAAAAAGCTCCTAATTGTCGCTATGCTTTTAGCGTCAGTTGAAAATCGATCAAATCGATAGAAATCGATCGAGTTTGACCGTATGCCGTCACCGGTGATTAATCTAACGGGTTAAAGTCCCCAAGGAGGAGTTATTCGTACACCTTCATAGCACCGGGAAGCAGCGTTTGAGAAATCAAGGGTTGTAAGTTTCCTATGGGCAAAACTACAGACCGTAACGCAAGTGAACCTATAGGTAGCCTCGTCACTTACTTTGGAGTTGTCGACCCTGTGGTCAGAAGGGGAAGGCCGCTGTCGGTGAGACGGGATAACGAAAGCATCTCACTGGAACTCTCGGGATAGCAAGGATGGTATGTAGTGGAAGATTACTCGTGCAGAACAGGACGACTAAATGGATTTAGGAGGTAGGGTAACGCAGGAGCAGTTACCGACGACTACATGGATGTAGGAGGTAGGGTAACGCAGGAGCAGTTACCGAGGAAGCTCTACATCAAGGCCAAGCCGCTAATAACGGTGCATGCCTCGTTGTGAAGAACATCGGAAAACCGTGTACGGGAAAACCGTATGCACGGTTTGATGAGGGAGAGCAGGTGAGCGTGACTACGATTAAACTATTGAGGTACCGCCAGACGAAAGGGGCGGCAACAGATAGGTTTGATCTACGGGACGGTAAGCCTGTTCTCTACTCTACCTATTCTCTCTGACCCTATTCTCTTCTATTCTCTTCCTACGGCATGGCGACATAAAGCCGCCAAGAAAGGCAGAAAAGCCGTAATAATCGCACTTTCTATACAATCACGCAGAATATTGCAGCTAAATATTATCTGGAAGTTTCCCGATATGATGATAATGAGACGTACTTCACAATTATACTGATTGATCAAAAGTTCCAGACTAGGAGTGCTTTTATCAAAAGGTAGAAATCCTACAGCCTCGTTATGCGAAATGTAACTTTGGGAGCATATTTTTGTGCAGAATCCTAATGATCTCAACAATATTTTTGTTGCCAACTCTGTAAAAAATTAGATGGCTGCCCTGTGGGAATTGTTGGTAACCTGCCTTAATATGATTACAGGTTATACCCATAGTTGAGTTATCAGCGAGTTGATGAAAGCACTGATCAAATTGTAAAAGGTAGGCATTTCGTTGAATGCGTCCCCATCGCTTTTCTGTAAATATGGCAATCTTTTTTAAATCAATTTTAGCCTTTGCGCTGAGTTTAAAATAAGGCATTAATGGGCTTCATCATCAAGTTCGGAAATAAGCTCATCGTAAGAATACTCAACAAAACCACTATTCTCTCCCTCAGTTAGTAGTTGGCGAAGAGTTTCCATTTTGGTCACATTATCTTCAAGCAACCGAAGTCCAGCTCTAACAATTTCGCTAGCAGAACTGTATCGGCCAGTGGTAAGTTGAGTGGTAATAAAATCATCAAAGTGAGTTCCAAGGGTCATGCTGGTATTTTTGCTCATTATTCATGCTCTCCGCATTGTACCTAATATTGGTATATTGTGGTATAAAATGCATAACGAGGCAAATCCAGCCGACCCACTAGGTCAGCGTTTGAGTTTAACTTTATGGTTTTATTGAAGTTTATCTGTTATGCAGGCTCCTCCCCGGTCTTGTGAGTGAAAAAAGATGCCGATCCTCATGTAATCTGTTGATATATAAGGCTTCTCACAACTTTATATGGAGCAGGTATATGGGCGCCGGTATCCAGTGTGTTACTGGTGACAGAGTTGCGTGCTCCACCAACGCCGGTTAGCATAGTGTCATGGCAAGAAATCCATCCATTTGCCGACTCATCGTCGCACTGCTTCTGCTGGTGGGGCCGCTGACGCAGTTCCAGACGCTGTATGCTTGTGAATTGATGGAGCATGACCATGAACACGAGCGGCCCAGTATGGTCTGCTGCTGGGACAAGCCGGGTCAGATGGGGATGATGGGCTGTGAGATGGATGGCAGCTGTCAGGATCAGGTCGGCCTGATGAGTGAGGGTTGTTGTGACATCTCTTACGAGCCGTCGCAGGCGGCCGAGGCCTCTGCTCCCGGTTATCAGTTTCAACAGGTCTTGCTACTCGATGCACCCCAGCCGCCACCGATACCGGTGTCGTTTGATCTTCCTGACATCATTCCGCTAAAGCGTGCCGATGGTCTTGGAGCCCGTTCTTCTCCTCCACTCCCCCCTAAGCCGGTCTATTTGCTGACCAGCCGCTTCCGTATCTGATCACACCTTCGTTTGCACTCCACGCTTGAAGAAAAGCGCAGAGCGCTGATTTACATCCGGGTTTAGCTCTGGCGTATTTTTTGTGCGCGTGCGCTGTAAACCCGGTTTGTAGGCAATCCGCAACGAGGTGTTTCTATGCATAACAAGAAAGATTGCGGGCGCTCCCGCTTCGAGGCCGTCCTGTTGGGGTTGGCGGTTGTTTGTCAACCGCTTTTGGCTGTCGAGGCCGATACGCCGTTCGCTAACGAATCGTCACTGACGGCATCGCGCCTGGTAGAGGTTGTGCTGGCACGTAATCCTGATATTCCCACCATGGAGGCGACCTGGGAGGCGGCGAAGGCACGCATCGAGCAGGCCAGGTCACTTGATGATCCCATGCTCTCCTATAGCATCGCTCCCCAGTCAGCGGGTGCGGATGGCATGGACTTTGGCCAGAAACTCTCCCTCTCCCAACGCCTGTCCTGGCCGGGTAAACGCGACTTGCGTGGCGATGTCGCCTACTTCGAGTCCGATGCCGCCTTTGTGGGCATCGAACAGGTGCGATTGAAACTCACTGAGACCGCCAAGGCCGCCTACGCCGATTGGTATTTTGTACATGCTGCCATTCGCATCAACGGCATCAATAAATCGCTGTTACAGGAGTTTCAGAATATCGCCGAGATTAAATACTCGGCGGGTCGCGCCTCCAGACAGGATGTCTTGCACGCAGAGGTGGAACGGGTACTGCTGGAACACCGCGACATCGTGTTGGAACGGCATCGCCGCGATGTGTTGGCGGATATAAACACGCTGCTGCAACGTCTTCCCGACCAGCCACTGCCGCTTCCGGTTGGATTGCCCGAAACCATTCCACTCCCGGCAGTGGAACAACTGCGAAAGCTGGCATTGGAGCACCATCCAGCGCTGCGTGCTCTGGTGGCGCGGACTCAGGCAAGTCGTCACAGAGAGCGGCTGGCCGAGCGCAACGACTATCCCGACATCACCCTCAAAGCGGGTTACAACACCCTTTGGAATCAGAGCGAGAAGCGCCTCACCGTGGGGGCATCAATCAACATCCCACTTCAAGGTAAACGCAGAGCCGCGAAGGATGAAGCACGAGCCATGACCCTGCGTCTTGATTCGCAGCAGCGGGCCAAAGTGTCGCAGCTCATGGGTGATCTACAGCGAGCCGTGGAAAAAGTACGCGAAAGTGAACATGTACTGAGCCTTTACCAAGACCGCCTGCTACCCCTTGCCGAGGAGAATTTGGAAGCCGCCCAGTCCGATTACGAGGCAGGCAGCGGTAACTTTCTTGATTTGATTAGCGCGGAGAAAAACCTGATGCAGACTCGGTTAAAACGGGAGCAGGCACGGGCGGATTATCATCGGCGTTTGGCTGCGCTGGAACATATCGTGGGTGGGACGTTACTTGCTCATTCTGGGAGTAACGAATCATGAAGCAGGCCCATTCAAGGTGCGAGCCGAGCTTGATCCAGAGACACCCAAAGTGGGTAAAAACCGGGTGACGATCTGGGTACAGGATGAGACGGGGCAGCCTTTGGGCGGTGCAGCGCTCAAAGCCGTGGCGGTCATGCCTGCAATGGGCAGTATGCCTGCCATGTACGCTCCGGCGGAGATGAGCGAGACCGAAATCGGCCAGTACGAAGGCACATTTCAACCTTCTATGGGCGGCGAATGGCCGCTGACCATTGAGATCGAGGCCGATGCGGGAAAAGGCAGCATCACCTTTTATTTGGCTACCGGACGCAAGGGTTTACGCTGTGCCACTTGTGGTGGCGGTGCCGATGTCCCCGGTACGGTGCGGGTAGACCCAGCCCGTCGCCAGTTGATTGGCATCACAACTGGGCGAGTCAAACAGAAGAAACTGCGCGTGACGATCCGTGCGGCTGGCAGCGTGACCTATGACGAGACGCGCCTGCGTGATGTCACGCTGAAGTTCAACGGCTGGATCGGTGAACTCTATGCCAATGCCATTGGCAAGTCGGTGAAAAAGGGCAAGCCGCTATTCACCGTCTATAGCCCCGAACTGTTGAGTGCGCAGGAGGAGTATCTGGAGATACTGCGTCGTACTTCAGCCAAGGGAAGCGAGCACCGTTTGGAAGCGGCACGTCGCCGACTGCGCTTATGGGACATCAGTGAAGCCCAGATCGATGCGCTGGAAAAACGAGGTAAGGCACAGGAATACATCACCATTCTGGCTCCCGCCAGCGGCGTAGTGATCGACAAGCAGGTCGTTGTCGGTTCCGCCTTTCGCGCAGGTCAACAACTGTTACGCATCGCCGATCTCTCTCAAGTGTGGGTAGAGTCCCAGGTCTACGATTACGAACTGCCTCTCATCAAGATTGGAATGAAAGCCAAGGTGGTTCTGCCAGAGCTACAGGATCGTGAATACCCGGCCAAGGTCGATTTCATCTACCCCTTCATGGAAGGCGATACTCACACCACCCGTGTGCGAGTGGTATTGGAAAATAGAGACGGCTTTCTGCGCCCAAATATGTACGCCCAACTCCACCTCAAGGCAAAATTGGGCAAACGTCTGGTGGTACCGGAATCGGCGGTGCTTTACTCGGGACGGAACCGTATCGTCTTTCTCGATCTGGGTGATGGTCGCCTGGCACCGCGCAAGATCAAGACCGGCCAGCGTAACCGCAAATGGATCGAGGTGCTGGAAGGCCTGGAAGCAGGTGACACGGTGGTCACCTCCGGCAACTTCCTCATTGCCGCCGAGAGCAAGCTGAAGGTGGGGGTTGAGTCATGGTAAATGTCCCCAACAGTTCAACACATGGCCCTATCGAATGGCTCATCAATTACTGCGCGCGCAACCAGTTACTGACGCTGCTTGTTGTGATTACCGCAACCTTCTGGGGTTATAAGTCACTGGTCGATACGCCGCTGGATGCCATCCCTGACCTCTCCGATGTGCAGGTCATTATCTACACCGAGTGGCCGGGGCGCAGTCCTGATCTGGTGGAGGATCAGATCACCTACCCACTCAGCACCACCTTGCTGGCGGCACCCAAAGTTCAGTCCGTGCGCGGCCAGAGTTACATGGGTCTCTCGTTTGTCTACGTCATCTTCGATGAAGGCACCGACATCTACTGGGCACGTTCGCGGGTGCTGGAGTACCTCAACTCGGCGCAAGGCAAACTGCCGGATGATGTGCAACCGACCCTCGGCCCCGATGCCACGGGTGTGGGCTGGGTGTTTCAATACGCGCTGGTGGACAGATCGGGTAAGCACAACCTGGCCGAGTTGCGCAGCTTGCAGGATTTCAAACTGCGTTACTGGCTGGAGTCGGTGAAGGGTGTGGCCGAGGTCGCCTCGGTGGGCGGCTTCGTTAAGGAGTACCAGATTCAGCTCGATCCCAACAAACTGGCGGCTTACGGTATCCCACTGAAAAAAGTCGCCGAAGCGGTGCGCCGTTCCAATAACGATATTGGTGGTCGGGTATTGGAGATCGCAGGCCATGAGCAGTTTGTTCGTGGCCGGGGTTACATCGAGAACAAGGGGGATATTGAAGAAATTGCCATTGGTCTGGGCAAGCACGGTGTCCCCATCCTGTTAAAAGATGTTGCAGTGGTGAGCCTCGGGCCAGCCATGCGCCGTGGTCTGGCCGAACTGGATGGCGAAGGCGAAGTGGTCGGCGGCACGGTGGTGATGCGTTATGGCGAAGATGCGCTGGGGGTGATCGAGCGGGTCAAGCAGCGCCTGGTTGAGGCTCAAGCGGCATTGCCCGAGGGTGTGGAGATCGTCACCGTCTACGACCGTTCCGAACTGATCAACCGAGCCATCGACACCTTTAAACGCACGCTCACGGAAGAGATGATTATCGTATCGCTCATCATCATGGTCTTCCTGCTGCACTTTCGTTCGGCGCTGATTGCGATACTGACACTGCCTGTCGCTATCTTGCTGTCGTTCATCCCCATGTCAGGGCAAAATCTGACGGCGAACATCATGTCGCTGGGTGGAATCGCGGTGGCTATCGGCGCGATGGTGGATGCCTCTATCGTCATCATCGAGAACATCCACAAGCGGTTGGAGGAGTGGAATGAACAAGGTGATCGCCGCGATGTGATCATCCGTGCCATGCAGGAGGTGGGGCCAAGCATCTTCTTCTCGCTGCTGATTATCACCGTCTCCTTTCTGCCGGTATTTGCTCTGGAAGGCACCGAGGGGCGGTTGTTCAAACCACTGGCCTACACTAAAACCTACTCAATGGGGTTTGCTGCGTTGTTGGCGATCACCTTCACCCCAGCGCTGGCCGTGTTGTTGATTCGCGGCAAAATTCGCGGTGACAAAAGCTGGATCAATCGCGCCCTGGTGGCAGTCTACACGCCCATCGTTCGATTGGCGGTAAAACTGCGCTGGTGGGTGGTCGGTGGTGCTATCGCCGCATTGGTGGCCACGGTGCCAGTGTTTATGGAGCTGGGCAACGAGTTCATGCCACCGCTCAACGAAGGCACGATTCTCTACATGCCCACCGCTGTGCCGGGGATGTCGATCACCGAAGCGGGCAAGGTCTTGCACGTGATGGATAAAGAGTTGAAAGCCTTCCCTGAAGTCGAGCGAGTGTTTGGCAAGATGGGCCGCTCCACCAGCCCCGCCGATCCGGCACCACTCTCCATGGCCGAGATCGTCGTCACCTTCAAACCAAAAGAGCAATGGCGTGAAGGTGTAACTTGGGAGAGCCTACTTGCCGAAATGGATGAGCAACTACGTTATCCCGGCATGCCCAATGTTTGGTGGATGCCGATTCAGACTCGTACCGAGATGCTGGCCACCGGTATCCGTTCGACGCTGGGTATTAAAGTATCCGGTGACGATCTGGACACCGTGGAAGCCACCGGCATTCGCATCGAACAGGCGTTACAAAATGACGAACGTACTGCGCCGTTCACCCGTAGCGCCTTTGCCGAGCGCATCAGTGGCGGCTATTTTCTCGACTTTGATATCGACCGAAAAAAGATCGCCCGCTATGGCCTGACCATTGCCGATGTCGAAGAGGTGATTATGGCGGCGGTGGGTGGCATAACAGTTTCTGAGACGGTCGAAGGCCGCGAACGTTACGCCATCAACCTGCGCTATGCCCGCGATTTTCGTGATGATCCGCAGGCGCTGAAACGAGTGCTGGTACCGACACCGACTGGCGCTCAAATCCCCCTGGCGCAACTGGCCGAGCTGAACTTCCGCACCGGCCCGCCGATGCTGCGTAACGAAAACGGTCAATTGGTGGGTTACGTCTTCGTTGATGTCAACGACAAAATCGGCATTGCCGACTATGTGGCGGCAGCCAAACAGGTGGTCGCGGATCAGGCCGATGTGCCGCCCGGTTACCGTCTCGACTGGGCTGGTCAGTTCAAATACTTCGAGCGCGCCAAGGCCAAACTCATGGTTGTGGTGCCGCTGACCCTGTTCATCATTTTTTTCATGCTTTTCATCAACCGTAAATCAGTCGTGGAGTCGCTTATTATTTTACTGGCGGTGCCTTTCTCTCTGATCGGTGCGGTGTGGTTGCTCACGTGGTTGGACTACAACCGCAGCGTTGCGGTGTGGGTGGGCATGATCGCGCTAGCTGGAGTAGACACCGCGATGGGTGTGTTGATGATGTTGTATCTGGGCATGGTCTACCGCCAACGTCAGGCCGATGGCCGATTGCAGACACGCCAAGACCTGCTGGAGGTGATCACCGAAGGCGCAGGACGGCGCATCCGCCCCATGCTCATGACGGGTTTGGCGTTGCTGCTGGGGCTGATCCCCATCCTCTGGAGCGACGGTACCGGCGCGGATGTGATGAAGCGTATTGCTGCGCCCATGGTAGGCGGAATAGCCTCGGCCCTGATCACCGTCTTGATTTTGTTTCCCGCTGTTTTCGCCATCTGGAAAGGATGGTCGTTGCGCACAAGCAGGGAACAATTGAGGGAGGGGAAAACCATGACGTAATGGAAACCTACGAAACTACACACAATTATCAAACCCTTTTTATCAAGCAAAGAGGAATAAAACGATGAAACTGAAATCGATTGTTGCGGGAACAATGACTGCTCTAGCACTAGGAGCCTTCATGGCACAGGTACAGGCCAACGCCGAAAACACATTATCAAAGGAACCTTTGATGTTGACTGCCAACCAAACTCACCATGGTGTTGGTACAGTCACCGCCATCGACAACAAAGCCAAAAAGATAGAACTCAAACACGGCCCCATCAAAAGCATTGGCTGGATGGGTATGAAAATGTTCTTCGCTGTGGATGATACGGAGCTGCTGGATGAGGTCGAAGTGGGTGATAAAGTGGACTTCGATTTTATCGAAACACGGGACAAACGCTATGTGATTACCGATATTGAAGCACAGTGATAAATCCGAATGTGGAGTTCAGCAGAAATCCATCTTTCCTTAATCGTTCAAAGCGAGGTGAGTGTCATGATGAATCATGATCATGGTTCGATGATGGGCGGCATGTGGTTTTTTCAATGCTGTTCTGGGTTTTGATTATTTTTCATCTCAAGGTTAAAACCACCGGCTTTAGCTGGTTAGATTTATTGGTGTAGGGTGCTGGTGAGCGGTAGCGAACCGTTCGCGTGTGACTGGATGTTGAGCGCTGGCCATTGATGGGGTCACCGTTCTCGAATGATGCGGTTCGCTACCGCTCACCGGCATCCTACAAGGCGTTTTGAAAATGATTGCCGGGTTGGGTAATAAAACGGGTCTTTCGACCCGTATCCGGACTTTCAGTCCATAAAACTAACCCACCAGCTTTAGAGGGTGGTTGTTGAGTCCTTAGGTTTTTTTTAATCAATAATTGCTGCATTCTAGCCGCCCACTAAATCGTCCGTGTCCTGCTTGACATCGATAAAATCAGCTGCCTTACTTATCATCAAGTACCTTGGTGGAGAAAACGCCATGTCCAGTTCGCGACTGCTTATTTTGCTTTTGCCGCTACTCTTTCTGCTTGGCTTCAGCAGCCCGGTGCTGGCAGGGGCCTGCTCTTATCGTGAGGGCATTATGGCCTTTCAACAGGGTAACCCGATACGTGGCATGGCATTGTTGCGCATGGCCAGCCGGGACGGTGACCTGCGCGCCAGCCTGTACCTCGTATCCCTGCAAGCCACCGTCGATAAACAGGTTTCAGCTCCGCTGGTCATACTCGCCAAGTCGACACAGTAAGCCTTTGTAACATCAACTCTTTAGTTACCTTCTGCACAGCATCGTCCTTTGCGGTCGAACCGTTTGGACGCTTCGGGTAAAATCATCCATCCCTGCCGTTGGCGTGCCGCACCTCGACCCGCCTTTCTATCAGTGGCATATGAAACCACGAGAGTGAAAAAGTGAGCGACATCAAAGCCCTGCTGGATGTAATGGCCAGACTGCGTGACCCAGAGTCCGGCTGTCCCTGGGATCGTGAACAGACCCTGGCGAGTATCGTTCCGCACACTCTTGAAGAGGCCTACGAGGTTGCCGACGTCATTTCCCAGGGCGACATGGGCGAGCTGTGTGACGAACTGGGCGACCTGCTGTTTCAGGTGGTGTTCTATGCCCGCATCGCGGAGGAGCAGGGTGACTTCGTCTTCGACGACGTGGTGGACGCCATCTGCGACAAGCTGATCCGCCGTCATCCGCACGTCTTCGCCGATGTCGCCATCAGCGATGCCGAGGCACAGACCGCCGCCTGGGAGGCGCACAAGGCCCGCGAGCGCCGCGACAAGCATGGCGAGGGTACCCTGGCCGGCGTCGCCCTGGCCCTGCCGGCGCTGAGCCGTGCCGCCAAACTGACCAAACGCGCTGCCCGTGTTGGTTTCGATTGGCCCGATCTGCCTCCCGTGTTCGACAAGATGCAGGAAGAGCTGGGCGAGCTGCGTTACGAGGTAGAGCAGGGAACCATTGACGCGGATCGTGTCGAAGATGAGATGGGTGACGTGCTGTTCGTCGCCAGCAACCTGGCGCGCAAGGCCGGCGTGGATCCAGAAGCGGCTCTACGCCGCGCCAATGCCAAGTTTGAGCGCCGCTTCGCCGCTATGGAAGCGTTGGCCGCTGCCGAGGGTGTGTCGCTGGACGAGTTGGACCTCGATCGTTGGGAGACCCTGTGGGTGCGGGTGAAGACTGCCGAGGTGGTGCGTGAAACTGAATGTAAGTCCGCTAATGAACGCCAATCAAATCCAATGATTCTTTGCAGGTGATATATTTTGCTGTCCAACTGCCGGCTTTCTGATCTGATTATTTGCGTGAATTGGCGTTAATTTGCGGACCCATAGCTGTAGGACAGTAACGCTTTATAGTGCCCGTGCGGAACGAGATATTTGGATTATCCGTGGGCATAAAAAACGTGCCCACCCTATCGGGCTACGATTGAATTTTCCGGAATTCTTATTTTCATCACAGAGGACACAGAGAAACTCAGAGAGAATGAATTTATGTCTTTCTCTGTGCTTCTCCGTGTCCTCTGTGGTGAACAACAAACTCATGTTATCCCCGAATGTCTGATGTGACCCGCAGCGAACTGAATACCCTCTACAACACCCTCGACGCCTGTATGACGGCCGACCGTTCGGCGTTGCGCAAGCGCCTGCACGGCCTGCGCCATGCCCTGCAGGCGGGGCACGATACCGGCAATAAGCTGGATGCCCTGAAAAGGGACATCGACGCCTCCCGCGCCCACGTTACCCGGCGGTGCGAAAACCTGCCTACCGTCAGTATCAACGAAGACCTGCCCATCGGCGGCCGCTGGCGTGATATTGCCGCCGCCATCGAAGCACATCAGGTGATCGTTGTGGCTGGCGAGACCGGCTCCGGCAAGACCACTCAGCTGCCCAAGATCTGCCTTGCCCTGGGCCGCGGCTGTGCGGGGCTTATTGGCCACACCCAGCCACGACGCATCGCCGCGCGCAGTGTCGCTACACGCATCGCCGAAGAGCTGAACTCCGAGCTGGGACAGGTGGTAGGCTACAAGGTGCGTTTTTCCGACCACACCCGGCCCGAGTCCAATATCAAGCTGATGACCGATGGCATCCTGCTGGCCGAGCTGCAGGGTGATCGCATGCTCAGCCGGTACGACACACTGATCATCGACGAAGCCCACGAGCGCAGCCTGAACATCGATTTCCTGCTCGGCTATCTCAGGCGCCTGCTGCACAAACGGCCGGACTTCAAGCTGATTATCACCTCGGCCACCATCGATACCGCGCGTTTCGCCGCGCACTTCAACCACGCGCCGGTGATTGAGGTCTCCGGGCGCAGCTACCCGGTGGAGATCCGCTACCGCCCGTTGCAGGGCGACGACGATGAAAAGGATCGCGACCAGCAGCAGGCCATTCTCGATGCAGTGGATGAAATTGCGACCCTCGACAGCCGCGGCGACATCCTGATTTTCCTCAGCGGTGAACGCGAGATTCGCGACACCGCCGAGGCCCTGCGCAAGCACCATCCCGCGCACACAGAGATCCTTCCGCTGTATTCGCGTCTCAGTGCTGCAGAGCAGAACCGCGTCTTCAAGACCAGTGCGCAGCGGCGCATCATCCTCGCCACCAATGTTGCCGAGACCTCGCTCACGGTGCCCGGCATCCGCTACGTCGTCGACCCTGGCACCGCGCGCATCAGCCGCTACAGCACCCGCAGCAAGGTACAGCGCCTGCCCATCGAGAAGATTGCTCAGTCTTCGGCCAATCAACGCGCCGGGCGCTGCGGGCGTGTCGCCGCCGGCGTCTGTATCCGTCTGTATTCGGAAGAGGATTTCCTTGCCCGGCCCGAATTTACCGAGCCGGAAGTGCGCCGCACCAACCTGGCTTCGGTCATCTTGCAGATGCGTCAGTTGGGCCTGGGTAACCCGGAGGAGTTCCCCTTCATCGACCCACCGGATCGGCGCTTCATCCACGACGGTTACCGCCTGCTGCACGAACTGGGCGCGCTGGACGAGCACAACCAGCTCACGCCCCTGGGCCAGCAGCTGGCGCGCCTGCCGCTGGATCCGCGCATCGGCCGCATGATCCTGGAGGCGGGCAAGCAGGGCTGCCTCAGCGAGGTGCTGGTGATCGCCAGCGCCCTCAGTATTCAGGATCCGCGTGAGCGCCCGCAGGACAAACAGCAGCAGGCCGACGAGCAGCACCGGCGCTTCGCCGACGAACACTCGGACTTCGTCTCCCAGCTCAATCTCTGGAACCACTACGAGGAGCAGCGCCGCCACCTGTCCCACAACCAGCTGCGCAAATACTGCCGCAAGTCATTTCTCGCCTTCATGCGCATGCGCGAGTGGCGTGAGACCTGGCAGCAGCTCAAGACCCAGGCCCGGGATATGGGGCTGAGTATAAATAGCGAACCCGCCGATTACACTGTTTTGCACCGTTCTCTGCTCACCGGTCTGCTGGGTAATCTCGGTAACCGGCTGGAGGAGGAAGACAGTAAGCCCGCCGCCGTCAAGGGCCGTACCTCTCGGCCGAGCAAAGGCCCGCAGAAATACCAGGGTGCGCGTCATTCGGCGTTCTATCTCTTCCCCGGCTCGGCGGTGGCGAAGAAACGCCCCAAATGGATGATGGCGGCGGAGATCGTCGAGACCAGCCGGCTCTATGCGCGCGGCATTGCCCGCATCGAGCCGGAGTGGATCGAGCCGCAGGCCAGGCATCTGGTCAAGCGCAGTTACACGGAACCGCATTGGGACATGCGCCGTTCACAGGTCACGGCGCTGGAGACGGTGACCCTGTACGGGCTGCTGATCCAGTCGGGAAAACGGGTGCATTTCGGCCCCATCGACACCCCGGTGGCGCGTGAGATTTTCATCCGTGAGGCGCTGATCGCCGGCAACTATCGGCCTGGCACCCGTCGTGGACAAAAGGGCGATGAGCCCGAATTTATGTGTCATAACCAGGCGCTGATCCGCGAGGCGGAGGATATCGAGGCACGCGGCCGACGGCGTGACGTGCTGGCCGACGAGGCGCAGCTGTTTGCGTTCTTCGACCAACGCCTGCCCGCACACATCCACAGCGGTCCGCCGTTTGAGAAGTGGCGTAAACAGGCCGAGGCCGCTGAGCCGGATCTGCTCAAGCTGCCGCGCGAGCTGGTCATTCACCCGCAGCACGCCAGCCTCGGTGACAGCGATTATCCGGGCGAGATGCAGGTGAGTGGCGTGCGCCTGCACCTGCGCTACGGCTTCAATCCGGGTGGCGAAGATGACGGCGTCAGCGCCCTGGTGCCCCTGGGGGCACTCAACCAGCTTGATCCCGAGCCCTTCGAGTGGCTGGTGCCGGGGCTGCGGGTGGAGCGTGTCACCGCATTGCTGAAGGGCCTGCCCAAGCCGATCCGCAAGGCGCTGGTGCCGGTGCCGGATACGGCCCGGTCGCTGGTGCGCCGGTTGTCCGAGGTGTCGCCCGAGGGCAGTCTGCTGGACGCCCTCGAAGGGCTGCTGAAACGGCACCACGGCGTCGATGTGCCGACAGACGCCTGGCCGACGGCGGCGCTGCCCGCCCACCTGTGTATGCGTTACGAGGTTATCGATGCGAATGGCCGGTGCATCGGCCACGGCCGTGATCTGGCGGCGTTACAAACACAGTTCGGTGAGCACGCCAGCGATGATTTCGCGCAAACGCTGGACAGGCACCCCTGGGAGCGCAGTGATATCACCCGCTGGGACTTCGGTGACCTGCCGGAGTTTATCGAAATTGAGCGTGCCGGCAGTCGTTTTCGCGCCTTTCCCGCGCTTACTGTGCAGGCCGACGGCAGCTTGGCCATCCAGCTCTTCGACGCCGAGGCGCGTGCCACCGCCTCTTACCGTGCCGGCCTGCGCGCACTGGTAGCCCTGACCCTGCCCAAACCCTGCAAATACCTGCGCCGCCACCTGCCCGGCATCGACACGCTCTGTCTGCAATACGTGGGCGTCGACCATTGCGAGGCACTCAAAGATGGCCTGCAGGCGCTGATCATTGACCGCTGCTTCTTTCCCGGCGGTCACGGGGGGCGCAACCAGTCAGATTTTGAGGCCCTTGTCGAAGCCCGGCAATCCGAACTGATGGCCATGGCAAACACGGTGGGGCAATTGGCCCGCGACATTATTGCCCGCCATCATACGGTGCAAAAACAGCTGCGCGGTCAGCTGCCTATTCAGGCTATGGATGCGGTGAAGGACATTCAACAACAGCTCGTGGCACTGATTTATCCCGGCTTTCTGATCGACACACCCTTCGAATGGTTGCAACATCTGCCGCGCTTTCTGCGTGCGGTGGAGCAGCGTATTGAAAAACTGCAGCAGACACCGGCGGCTGACAAAGAACGGATGGCAAAGTTAAAGCCATTTCTCACTCTTTATCAAAACAAGTTGGAACACAAGGGAAAAACACATCCCGCTCTGATTCAATTGCGCTGGATGCTGGAAGAATACCGCGTTTCAATTTTTGCACAGGGACTAAAGACCTCGCAGCCCGTTTCACCAAAGCGGCTGGAAGAGATAGTTGCGCAATTGTGAGTTGTAAATAAACTGCATATTGAGTGACTTGGCGATAACACTTGAAGTAGTGTTTAGAGTCTATGAAAACTTGGAAAATCTACGATTCGGATTAATCTATATTTGTGGGTGATATAGAAAAAAAGTCTGTAAATTCCGGAGGAAGACTAAATGTCTTTTGAGAATCATAACTTATATGATAATCGCAAAATATTGCTTGCAGTCAGCCAATAATTGACTAATATCAAGATTGAGTGTTGCCCTGAAATGTCATTTGATCCAACTAGAGTCTGCTCGGGGCCACAATGTAGGTGCGGTGTGATATCCACTTGTCTGGAAATCCTAAAGCACCTCGGGGGCTGCCACCTGGACATCAGGTTCAAGGCAGCAGGGCAATGCTAAAATTCATTGGTAAACACAACCCAGAGGGCCGCTCGAATGAGTGGCCCTCTTTTTTTTGGGCTCCCTTCGGGCGGCGCGCTAAAAAACCATCTGCATCGTTACATTTTCTCGATGTAGGCCCGCTATTACCTTCAAAAGTGCGTCTCGCAGCTGTCTTTTCCTGCCGCCAATCTAACCCTGATTATAGATTTGTTATTTCGTGGAAAATATCAATCAACGATCTTCCAGATCGAGAAACATGAGGCCGCACTGTTTCCCTGTGTGAATCACGAGACAGCAGGCATGAGGTCCCATGCCATCAGGAACCGCATTTTCGGGCAGATCAATCTCAACAACTTCACCTTCATGCAAATTCAGTTTTCCGCACTCGACACCGATGCCCCTTGCATTCACGTCGAAGGCACGAGTTGTACCAAGGGTCTTGCCTTGTCGATGCAGGCGAACATTCAGTTTTGATGCCCGACGTCGATCTCTGCGATGTTCCGATGGGTAGCGGGAAGGCCTGGTTGTTGCACTCCTTCTGCGCCAATCATTGAGCGTATCTCCTGCGACGAGATGACTGTGTTCTGGTATGCGGCCAGCGGAATTGGAGCTTGTGCTTTCCTGTTTTTTATCTTTGATTTTTGGAAATGCCTGATAAAACTTCGAGACTTTACGGATTGTTGGGGGGAGAGTAACGAGGTTTGTTTTAGCCATGATCTGAATCCTTCTTCCATTGGATTTTGAAATTTGCGCAGTTAAAGATAAATTGAGACGATATTGAGCCCAGAGTTAAGTACAGATAGGTTCCTCCCGCTGCTACCCAGGTTACATTTGTTTTTTTGCTATTTCCAGATAAATGGAGTTGGGTTTTACCGCTTATCTATCGTTGCTTAAATGTACGATGATGAAGCTCATCGGAAGTTCCACCGACGGCCGGTTTTCCGGTGCATGAGGCATGACAGGCCTGAGTGAAATCAGGCTATTGGCACAACGGCGGGTTGTGTGAGGGTGATGAGGAGGGAATTGATCAGGGATTCCCTGTGGATAATGCTTAAAGCCAAAAGTACCGGGAGTGCCGCATGGCTTGCCCACACCTCGTGAGCAAAGTTCTTGTTGGAGATCCGTAAATGCGAACTGTGCTATTCCAATGCTTGGCTGGGGGGAATTTTATGTGCGGTTTACTGACAATTTCGGGAGGGACTACTGCTGCCCTTGTACCGGCTCCATATGCGCGCCAAGGCGCACGTTCTGTTGGCCCAGGCGGTTGGCATAAATAATGGTATAGGCAAGGACATTGCTGACGTACTCACGAGTTTCCTTGTAGGGGATGGTTTCGATCCAGCGGTCGGCGTCCATTGCTGTTTCTCCCGGCAGCCATTTTTTCACCCGCCGGGGGCCGGCATTGTAGGCCGCCGTGGCCAGCACGGTCTGGTTGTCGAAGCGCATCAGCATCTTGGCCAGATAACCGGTGCCCAGCTTGAGGTTGGTTTCCGGCTGCAGCAGAGTGCTGCGGCCGCGATAGCGTACCTTCAGGCTGCGCGAGATGCGCTTGGCGGTAGCCGGCATTAGCTGCATCAGCCCCGTCGCCCCGCGGGAGGAGCGGGCATCACTGACGAAGGCGCTTTCACGGCGTATTACGCCGTAGGTCCAGGCCGCTTCCAGGCCCTTGGTTTCCGACAGGGCAAGTACCTCCTCCCTGAACAGCAGTGGGAAACGCAGTTCCAGGTCGTCGCGGTGAGAGGTGCTGGCCATGGTGAGAATGGACTGCCCGCTCCAATTCCACAGCTGTGCCAGTTTGGCGGCCTGCTGACGGTGGCTTTCGTCCAGTTTTTTCATGGCGACGCGCCATTCGCGGCGGGCTTCGAGAAGCCGGCCCAGCTTGTAAAGCTCGGCGGTGCGGCGGATGTCCGGCTGTTCCTGCAGCACGAACAATTCTGCGGCACTGGGCTGATAGGGCTGAGTCTGCAGGGGGTAGGGTAGTGACAGGCGGTCTGCGGCCAGGAAGCCATAATAGTTGCGCTGCTCTGCCAGTTCGCCCAGTAGTGCATTTGCCTCTTTTTCCCGGCCCAGTTCTGCCAGGGCACGGGCATTCCAGTAGTGCCAGCGGTCGGTCTGTTGCTGTTTTTCCGGCATGGCGTTGATGGCATGTTGGACGGTTTGCCAGTGTTTGTTGCGAATGGCGGCCCGTACCCGCCAGCTACGTGACGAGTCGGTATGATGGTTGGCGGGGATGCGCCTGAACCAGGCTTCGGCATTGGGCTGGTGGCGCAGGGCCAGG
>JAJRWE010000100.1 GCA_024276955.1 Gammaproteobacteria bacterium | reverse complement strand
GCCCGGTACCGCCCACCTGGCGCGTATCAGAGGCGTCGGCCTGGGTGAACTTCTCGAACAGCTTGGGATGAAATTCCTCGGGGATGCCGGGGCCGTGGTCGCTGATGCTGATGCGGATCTGGTTATCGTGACGGGTTACGCCGATCTCAACCGTGCCACCCTGGGGCGAGAATTTGCTGGCGTTGGAGAGCAGGTTGGCCATCACCTGCATCAGTCGGTCTCCATCGCCGCGGACGTGGGCCGTCTCAAGTTGATGAGTGATGGCGTAGTGCACCCCATACTGCTCGGCATAGACGGCATTGGCCGTGAGGGCCTCTTCGATAAAGGGGCTGACCGCCAGGATGCCAAAGCGGAAATCCAGCTTGCCCGAGGCAATTTTGTCCATGTCCAGCAGGTCGTTGATAAGTAACAGCAGACGCTCGCTGTTGTTGTGGGCAAGCTTGAGCAGAGCGCTTGCCTGCTGTGGGAGATCACCCGCAGCGCCGCCGGTAAGCAGCCCCAGGGAACCGCGGATGGCGGTCAGCGGGGTGCGCAGTTCGTGACTGACGGTAGAGACGAATTCTTCCTTAAGTTTATCCATCTTCTTACGTTCCGTGATGTCGCGCACGATGCCGCTGAACAGGCGTTGCCCGTGGATGTGCATGTCGGTGACGGCCAGCTCGATGGAGAAGGTACTGCCATCCCGGTGCTGGGCCTCCAGTTCCCGCCGGTGGCCGAGCACGTGGCACTCACCTGTCAAGAGGTGCCGGGCAAGATAACCGTCGTGTTCACTGTGGTAGGGTTCCGGCATGAGCATCCTGATATTGTGGCCGATGACCTCGCCGGCCGTGTAACCGAACATGGTTTCCGCCGCCGGATTGAAACTCTGTACCGTGCCGCTGTCGCTGAGGGTTATCACGGCGTCCACCATGGTATCGATCAGCGCCTGTTGCTGGGTCGTGCTAGCCGCCAGCGCCTCCTCGGCGACCTCTCGCCGGCGCTGTTCACGGTGCAGGGCCAACCCCGCCACCAGCACCACGACAACTGCGACCACCAGCGCCATGGCGGTACCGGCCTGGGCGCTGGACAGACCGGCGGCACCGGCCTCCGAGGCCCAGAGGACGGCAAATGGCAACAGCACGGGGCGTCTGCCGAGATGGCGGTGGTGATTGCTATTCATGGACGGCGGCCTCAGTCCCGTGTCTGCCGGGCAATCTCGGCCACCGCATCGACCAGGCGGGGGATCATCTCCGGGCCACGCGGCACCAGTATGTCCGGCTCCAGCGAAGGGGCAAAGCTCTGCCGCTGACTGGAGCTCACCAGGATGACCTTGATATGGCGGTTGATGCCGTTGGCCACACGCAGGGCGTAGAGCACACCGATGCCGTTCAGGGTGCGCGTCTCGGCGCCCATGATAAGCAGATCAAAACGCTCGTGCAGCAGGCGGTTCAGCGCCACCATGCCGTCCTGCTCGACGGCCAGCTGCACCGGCTGATCCGCCAATGCGCCCTGGTAGAGGGCCGTCATGGCGGGTGAATTCTCCACGATCAGGCCGCTCAACTGGTGGGGTGAGCTGTGGCGGCGGATGTCTTCCAGGGCCTGATCGATCTCGGCATAGTTGCCACGATTTTCCCGCGCAATCTCGATGCAGCGGTGAATCAGGTCCAGGTAGCGCAGGTAAAGGTCGATGCGCTCGGGCGCGTGCAGCGTCGTTTCCCGGGCAGTGGTGAGGCCATCTTCCAACTGGTGGCAGATGGTGCTGATGGCCGCGATGCCGTGGGTGCCGGCGCTGCCCTTGAGACTGTGCACCTCACGGAACAGGCGCTGAAAATGCTTGCCCTCGACATCCTGCCCCAGGGTCAGGATGCCTTCCTCAATGGCATCACAGCGTTCCGGCAGTTCGTCGAGAAAACTGTCCCGCAGTTGCTGAAGAATCTGTTGCGCCTTGTCGAGGCTGGTGTTTTTATTCATGCTAACGAAACCACTGGCTGGGACAGGCCCTTATCGGCCTCGTTTTCCAGCAGCTTTAAACTATTAACCCGGCCACCTAATATACCGTGTTCAGGGCTTCAGGCATGCCCTGATACAAGGCGCGGCCCGCAGGCAAGAGTGTTTCCCTTGGCAGAGGGCGCAACGCCGTAGCAGGGCATACCTGAAGCCCCGGTCATTAATTTCGAGAGATCGGCCGCCGTGTGCCTGCCTGCGGACGGCGTTATCGAAACTTGCCGTAGAATAGCTACGGTGGCGTTTCGATGCCTTGCCACAGGCAGGCACACGGCGGCTGAACACGACATAATTAGGTGGCCGGGTTAATAAATGGGGACAAAATGAAGAAAATGCACGGGATGCTTGTAGCGGTATTACTGACCCTGGCCGGCTGTGGAGGTGAGGGGGAGGACGCCGCCGGTCTGCGCGGCGGGCTGCCGGTACCCGAGGGCGTGGAACGCAATACTGATCCGGCCCTGCTGACCCAGGGAAAGCAGGTTTACCGGCAGCACTGTGCGAACTGTCACGCCGCCGATGCCAGTGGCGCTCCCAACTGGCGCAAGCGCGATGCCGAGGGGTTTTTTCCGCCGCCGCCGCTGAATGGCTCCGGCCATGCCTGGCACCACTCCACCGAGGTGCTGGCAGACCTTATCCGCAACGGCAGCCCGGGCGGCAAGGGCCGCATGCCGGCCTGGGCGGGCAAGCTCTCGGAGCAAGAGATCACGGCAGTGATCGCCTGGTTCCAGTCCCTGTGGCCGCAGCAGGTGTATGACGCCTGGTTTGAAATGCAACAGCGCGGCCGCTGAATTCCCAGCGCAGAACTCTGACTTGAATTATGCGCCAAAGCGCACAATATTAGGTTTTTCTAATTTATCGCCATTCTCTGAGGAGACAGACCATGAGCAACTACGGATTCGGTGTGACCGTGCCCGGAGGCTTCGACGAAGTGATCGAAAAAACCATCGAGGCACTCAAGACCGAGGGCTTCGGCGTCCTCACCACCATCGACGTCAAGGCCACCCTGAAAAAGAAGATCGACGTGGACCGCCGTCCCTACACCATCCTCGGCGCCTGTAACCCGGTGCTGGCCAACCAGGCCATCGAGATCGAGCCCGACATCGGCCTGCTGCTGCCCTGTAACGTACTGGTACGCGAGGAAGACGATGACAGCGTCAGCGTGTTGTTCATGGACCCCAATGCCGTGCTGGGACTGGTGGACCGCGACGATATCGTGCCCCTGGCCACCGAGGTGCGCGCCAAGCTGCAGAAGGTCGCCGACCTGCTCAAGGGCTGATCATTTCCGGCAACAGACGCCTGCCACAGAGACACGGAGGCCACGGAGAAACCCTAGTCTGAATTCTCCGTGCTCTCCGTGCCTCTGTGGCAAAATACGCTTGATACCTGTCGTGGCCAATCCATGAGCACACCGCCGGTCAGCATTCTTTTGCCCTTTCACGATGCGCGAGAAACGCTGGACGAATGCCTCGACTCCATCGCCGCACAGACTTTCACCCATTACGAACTACTGGCCATCGACGACGGCTCACAGGACGCCTCCGCCGCTCTCATCTCCCATCATGCGCTGCGGGATGCCCGCATCCGTCTCATTCGCCAGCCGCCGCTGGGCCTGGTGGCGGCCCTCAACCGTGGCCTGGCCGAGGCACGAGCACCGCTCATTGCACGCATGGACGCCGACGACCGCATGCACCCGGAGCGCCTCGCCGCGCAGGTGACGGGCCTGACCGCCGACCCGGCCCTTGGCCTGCTGGCCACGCAAGTGCACCTGTTTCCCGAAGAGCACATCCAGACCGGCTTCCGCGAATACATCCGCTGGCAGAATGCCTGCTGTGACCCTGACACCATCAGCGACGAAATCTATATCGAATCCCCCTTTGCCCACCCCTCAGTGATGTTTCGCCGCGCTGTGGTAAAAGCCGCCGGCGGCTACCGCACGGGTATTTTTCCCGAAGACTACGACCTCTGGCTGCGCTTGGCCCAGAGCGGGGTGAAGATGGCCAAGCTGCCGCAGGTGCTGCTGGACTGGCGCGACAGTGAGGGTCGCCTGTCGCGAACTGATCCGCGCTGTTCACGGGAGGCCTTCGACCGTCTGCGCGCCGCCTATCTGGCCCGCGATTCCCGCCTGCAGGGCCGCTCCCTGGTCTTCTGGGGCGCCGGCCGCAAGACCCGCCGCCGCTGCAATCTGCTCATCGAACAGGGTTTTACGCCCATCGCCTGGGTAGACATCGACCCGCGAAAGATCGGCAATCGCCTGCGTGGTGTATCAGTGGTGCCTCCCGAGTGGCTGTCGCGTGACGAACGGCCCTTTGTGCTGTCCTATGTCACCAATCATGGTGCGCGCGAGGATATCGCCTCAAGGCTGGAAGCAATGAGCTTTCGGCGAGGGGTGGATTATCTGATGGTGGGGTGAGGGGCGATTCGTACCCACTACATTTGCCACAGAGGCACGGAGGACACAGAGAAAGAACCCATTTTGTTATTCTCTAGTGTCCTCTGTAGCGATTTTGAGTGGGAAAATCAAGCACCACGCCGTTCGCCGCGCAGCAGGATCCACAGTACCGGCAGGGTGCCGATTACCAGCATCAGCGCCGCCGGGGCGGCCAGCTCCAGCATCTCCTCACTGGCCTCGATCCAAATCCGCACCGGCAGGGTGTCGAAGCCGGTGGGGCGCAGAATCAGGGTCGCCGGCAGCTCCTTCAATGCGTCGATGAACACCAGCACCCAGGCGGTGGCCATACCACCACGGACCATCGGCAGGGTGATGTGCCAGAGGGTTTCCAGCGGCCCCGCGCCGAGGCTGCGGCTGGCCTGTTCGAGGGAGGGGGTGAGCTGGGCCAGGGCGGCGTCCTGTGACTGCACCGCCAGCGGCAGGAAGCGGATTACCAGGGCGATCACCAGCGCCGCCATGCCGCCGTAGAGCAACGGCAGCTGGGCGAGGAAGAAGCTGAGAATACCCAGCGCAATGACCGGCCCGGGCAACACGAAGCCGATGCTGGAGAGCTGCAGCAGGGCGCCGCCCAGCAGATTGCGCTTGCGCGCATGATAGAGGGCCACCGGCAGGGCGGCGACCAACGCCACGCTGGCGGCCAGCGTCGCCACCAGCAACGAATTGCGTGCATAGCCCCAGAATTCCGCGTCGATGAGCTGTTCCTGCCAGGCCACCCAGCTCCAGCTCAACATCCACGCCAGTGGCAGGCCGAAGGCCAACAGGGTGATCAGCCCCAGCCAGCCCCAGATCAGGCCGGTCTCCAGCGCATTGGCGCGGCGGCGCGGCTGACAACGCGGCTGACGGGTCGAGTAGTAGCGCTGACGGCTGCGGAAGAAGCGCTCCAGCAGCAGAAAGGTGAGACTCAGCAGCACCAGCACCAGCGACAGCCCGGCGGCGGCCTGGTAGTCGAAGCGGCCGCTCATTTGCAGATAAATACTCAGGGTGAAAGTCTGATATTGCAGCATGCTAACGGCACCGAAATCGGACAACACGTGCAGCACTACCACCGCCAGCGCCGCGGCGATGGCCGGGCGTAGCAGGGGCAGGTTGATGTGCCAGAACACCTCGGCGCGCGAGGCGCCCTGGATGCGCGCGGCCTCCTCCAGGCTGCGGGTGGAAACCCCCAGCGCTGAATGGGCGAGCAGAAAGACGTAAGAAAAGCCTGCCAGGGTCAGGATCAGGGTAGCGCCCCAGACGTTGAACAGATCGGGCAGGTAGTGATCGCCGCCAAACAGGGCGATCCACAGTTAGCCGAGCCAGCCGTCGTCTTCCAGCAGGGTGGTATAGATATGGGCGAAGACGTAGGTAGGGATGGTCAGGGGCAGCACCATGAGCCACACGGCCAGGCGCCGGCCGACGAATTCACGCCGGGCGATCAGCCAGGCGCTGGAGACACCCAACAGCACGCTGCCAACGGCTACCAGCAGGGCCAGCGACAGGGTATTCCAAAGCAGTGTCGGCAGGCGCGAAGTCCACAGTCCCAACCATTGAGTCGCGCTCAATTGCAGGCTGTTCCAGACCACATACAGCAGCGGGATGGCGGCCGCCAGTACCACGGCTGTGGCCAGGGTGGCGAGGGGGGAAAGGTGAAAAGAGAGAAGGCGAGGCCGGGTGGCGGTGGTCATGTTTGCAACCACGCGATACCTCTGGGAGCGGCTTCAGCCGCGAAGCCCTTGTCAAACAATGCTTCGCGGCTGAAGCCGCTCCCACGGTTTATTGCCAGACCCCTGCAACAACTTAAGGCGAGTGTCATATCAAGGGACTAGGTAGTGCGTAGTTGCGCCCAAATCAAGGCATGCCCACGGCTTCGATCAGGTCGAGGGTGGCGTCGCGCTGCCGGCCCAGTTCAGCCATCGGCACGTCGGCCACCTTGTAGCTGCCGGCCGGTGGTACCTGTCTGGCGGCGGGTATGCCGTCACGCGTGGGATACTCCATGTTCATCTCGGCGAACATCTTCTGCCCAGCCTCGGAGACCAGGAAAGCCACCAGCCTTTCGGCCTGTGCACGCTTCTTACTGTGCTTGCTGATGGCGATACCGGCGACGTTCCAGGCCACGCCGATGTCGTCCGAGCCCTGATCCGGCAGCACAATCTTGATCGGCGCATCCGGGTTCTTGGCGAGGTGACGGTAGATGTAATAGTGGTTTACCAATCCCACCTGTTTCTTGCCCTGGGCCACCGCCTTGACGATCTTGCTGTGCTTGTTGAAGACCTTGCCCTCGGCATTGGCCTTGATGCCCTCAAGCCACTGGCGGGTCTTTTCCTTGCCGGCGGCAAGCATGTAAACGGTGACCCCGGCGATATAGCTGCCGTTGGTGGAATTGGTGATGCCCAGCTTACCCTTGAGCGCCGGGTCGGCAAGGTCGAACACAGAGTCCAGCTTGTTCGCCCATTCACCCTCGGTGTTGACCACCAGCACACGGGCGCGGGCTGAGAGGCCGATCCAGCTGTTGTCACTGGCGCGGTAGTTGGCGGCGATGGGGGCGGCTAAGGCTGCGCTGACGGGCTGGAACAGACCCAGGTCACTGCCCTTCTGCAGGTTACCGGCGTCGTTGCTGAGGAACAGGTCGGCGGTGGTGACTGCGCCTTCCAGCTTGAGCTTATTGAGCAGGGCGGTGGACTTGCCGCTGTGCAGGATTACTTTGATGCCGGTCTCGCGGGTGAATTCCTTGATTACCGGCTTGACGAACTTGTCACTGCGCCCGGAATAGATCACCAGCGTCTCAACCGCGACGGCGGGCAGGGTGCTGAACAGGGTGACGCCCAGTAGCAGGGTGGAGAGGATGTATCTTATTTTCATCATGAGAACCATACCCGTTAAATTCCCTTAAATAGTAATGATTCTCATTAACCGGGTCAAGTGCGCAAAATGCCTGGGAGAAAGCTGT
>JAJRWE010000099.1 GCA_024276955.1 Gammaproteobacteria bacterium | reverse complement strand
TACGACCTGCCCAGCAGCTCTGAGAGCCCGCCTGACTATGCAAAAAAACTCGTTAAGGAACAAGGCCATTAACTCATTTTTTTGCTACGTCAGACGAACACTCAGAACCACTGGGCAGGCCGTTCAACCGATTAATCTAGGATGAACGACTGGCTGTGGTTTTTTCCCCTTGCCGGTGGCCTCTGGTACTGGTGGGACACCCTGCGCACCCGGGAGATCGCCCGCGCCGCCGGACGTCGTGCCTGCGACCGCAGGCAGGTGCAGTTTCTCGATGATACCGTGGTGCGCATTCGCATCCGCCTGCGCCGCAATGCCCGGGGACACATGCAGCTCGAACGCCGCTACGATTTCGAATTTGCCAGTGATGGTGAGCGGCGCTATCACGGGCAGATTGATATTTTCGGCAGCCACGTCAGCCGCATCGACATGGAGGCCTACCGTTTTCCCGCCGAGGACGATGGCAAGACCGATAACGTGACCCGTATCCCATGATGAACGACCGGGATTTCCTGCAACAGGCCATCGATCTGGCCAACCGCTCCGTGGACGAAGGCGGCGGCCCCTTTGGCGCGGTGGTCGTGCGTAAGGGGTTAGTGATCGGCCAGGGGAATAATTGCGTCACCCTCGACAATGACCCCACCGCCCATGCCGAGATGCAGGCCATCCGTGACGCCTGCCGGAGAGAAAACAACTTCAGCTTGAGTGATAGCGTGCTCTACGCCAGTTGCGAGCCCTGCCCCATGTGCATGGCGGCCATTTACTGGGCACGGATTGAGCGGGTGATGTTCGCCGCCAGCGGCGAGGATGCCGGTCGCGCCGGTTTCGATGATCGCTGGATTGCGCGGGAACTCTGCCAGCCCTATGCCGAGCGTTCACTGCCGGTGGAGCACTGCGCTTGCGAGGGTTTCGACAGCAGCTTCCGCAAGTGGATAGCGCTGGCTGACAAGACACCTTACTGAATATTTGTCTTGATATCCGGTAGGAGCGGGCCATGCCCGCGATAGACTTCAAATTTGCCACAGAGTCACAGAGAGCACGGAGAGAACCAATTTCGTTGATCTCTGGGTTCTCTGTGACTCTGTGGCAGAAATGTTTCATCGCGGGCATGGCCCGTTCCACAGATTTTGGCGACCTCAAACCGCCGGAAACACTGCACCCGCCTCAAACACCGGCCCATCCACGCAGACGCGCTTCATGGCCGGGCCGCTGGGCGTCTGCACTTCCACCACGCAGCCGGCACAGCCGCCGACGCCGCAGGCCATGAATTCCTCCAGCGATACCTGGCAGGGCAGCCGGTATTCCCGCGCCAGGGCCGCCACCGCTTCCAGCATGGGGTGCGGGCCACAGGCGAACACGGCGACCTCCTTGCGCTGGTCATTGTCGAGGGTATCCAACCAGGCGCGCGCCAGATCTGTGACGTAGCCCTCGAAGGTGCCGGGATAGCCCTGCTGGCTGGCCAGACGCGAGGCGATGCCCCAGTCGTCGAGCAGCGGCATGGCGGCGATCACCCCCTCGGGCATGCCCGGAACCATGATCTGCGACGGCTGCGCCTTGAACGGAAACGGCACCTCGGAACCCATGATGACAAAGGGTTCGTAGGCGCCCTTCACCTCGCGCAGGTGGTCGGCAAGGAACACCATCGGCGGCATACCCACACCGCCACCGATGAGCAGCGGGCGGCGGTGGGTCATGTGCGACTCGAAGCTCTTGCCGATGGGGCCGAGGATACTTAGCACCTCGTCCACGTGACGACTGGCGAGGCGGCGGGTGCCAACGCCCAGCACCTTGAAGAGAAAATCCACCCAGCCGGCCCGGGCGTCCACGCGCAGGATGGAGATGGGACGGCGCAGGGGCAGGTCGGGGTCACACTGGATATGGGCGAACTGCCCCGGCTTGGCGCTGGCAGCCATCTGCGGCGCATGCACGCGCAGGATGACCTGATCGCCTTCGTGTTCCTGGCGTTCGAGGATACGGGCGTTTTCGGGGTAGATGGTGTCGCGGTGGGGGCGTTTGTTGGGCATGGTGTCAGTCACTGTTGTGATGTCTTCGTAGGGTGGGCAGAAGGAGCGTAGCAACCTGCCCAACGGGACGCATGGAAATGTTGGGCACGCTGCGCTTTGCCCAACCTAACTATACTCCGTTCATCCAAGCACCCAATAATATGGAAAAATAATATGGAAATCCAAATCACACCTGAGATCATCGCTGCAACCACGCTTCTTGTGGTGGGGCGGCCGTGCTCTTTGCTCTGCGAAGGCTGCCGGGTACACTCAACGGCAGTTGGCGCATGAGATCGGCGCAACGCGCCGGATGATTGCCTACTATGAGTCTGAGAGTCAGCATCCACCGGCCAATATGCTGGCCGATCTGGTTCGGGCGCTGAATGTCAGTGCCGATGCGTTGCTGGGGATTAAACCGGTCGAGACCACGCCCATCAGCAGTCGGCTGGAGCGACGGATCAGGCAAATTGAGAAACTGGGGCCCAAACCCCGACAACAGATCACACAGCTAATCGATACTTTCTGTGGAGACCGAGCGGTTAAAACAGAAAGCCATCGCCAGCGGATAATACGAGAGGACACCATGGAACAGATTGCCACTTTACACATCGAGAAGTTGCCAGAAGGCGTTTACCTGGCCACCAGCGACGATATACCGGGTCTGGTCGCCCAGGGTCGCACCATCACCGAAACACTGGAAATTGCCCGTGATGTGGCCAAGAAACTGCTGGAAGCACAAGCGGAACACCATCAAAAGACCACGCTGAAATCCACCAAGGATTCGTTTGATTACCCGCTGATCCTGGGCACCTGATGGGCAAGCTGGCAGGTTTCAAGTATCGACAAATCGTCAACAAGCCCCGCGTAGCAGGGCTTGGGTGGGATATTCGCAGTTAAAATAAATCGGTTATCTTCTTAAGGGTTTCGACCCCTGGTGGGTGATCTCAATATCTGTTTCACGCCAGTTTCATGCCTAGCTCAAAGTCAAAGTATCAACGAGCCTGAATGCATAATCAATTACTCTGACTCCTTTGATGACCCCTTTGATGGACCCCTTTGATGGCGACTCAAGATTGATACATCGCAAAACTGACCAAGGCTATTTACAATAACGCAAGCCTGACCCTATTTTTTTATGAGGTAACTAAGATGTTTAGTGGAAAATACATCATTATTGCAATTAGCCTGACTCTACTATCTGGATGCGCAAAAAATCGGATTAACTCTGTAGATGACATTAAGGTTGATGAAGATAGGAATGTGGTTTTTATGGGGTATGATTTTACTATCCCTGATCCAAGAATAGTGTCTATCAGTGTTAAGTGTAGAAGTAGCAATGCAAAATGGTATGAGAAATCTGATTCATGTCTTTCAATTGCAGGAAACAAATGGCGCAATGGGGAGTTTACATTCAAGGGAGTGACGGCTAGAAGGTTGAAATTTGGAGAGTATTACATCAAGCATCTTGAATATTCAATAAAAACTGGAACAATAACGACAACGGATTCCAAAGGAAATAGATCTACTACTGATGTAATAAATGAGGTTATAATAACTCCAAATACTAAAATTAAATTTATAGTATCAAAAGAAATTTCTCCGTACATAGGTCGATTTTATATTGATATAGATCATGAGAATATAGGAGCATACTTCAAGGAAATAAAAAAAATGATATTCAATATTTGTCTAATTTTTTAAAACTAAAAATAGCGCAAAAATATTCTGAGGATGTTCTTGATTCAAAATACAGTTCAGCTCTAGATTCTCATATAAATAGTCCAAGTGATCGGCGCAGTGTTAATGACGCTTACAAAAATAATATAAAGTGTTCCGGAGGTGTAACAAGAATTACAGTTCATGGTAATTGTAGATTATATACTACTAAAGAGTTTTCCAAAGGTAGTCTGTCAAGGGAGCATTCTATCCACTTTTCGATAAAAAAATATAAATTATAGTGCTTAAAAAATGTAAACAGGGAGGCGGGATCATGTCTTGCAATCACACACAAATTGGATATTGCATGATTTCAAGGCTTGCCCCCGATTTGGATTTGCGATTTGTTGATAAACATTGTTAGCGTTAGAGACACGTAAGGTACAGCCGGACACGGTACTGGGCGCAGATGGGAAATCAGCAAGGGATTCTAAGGTCTATTGGTGATGAAACTGTAAAAAGGGAAGCTTCTAGCTATGAGGTGGCGGATCAAGCGTAGTACTCTGAGCACGGGAGAGCCGTGTACATGGGGAAGGTCTTGACGGGAGCACGTAGCCTGCAATGTAACTTAGTAACCGCCAAATTAACCACGTACTTGCATTCTGGGCGGCCTCGGATCCCTGCTTCCAGTCATTGAAAAACCTGCCCACCCTAACTGCTGCGGCGCGTGCGCGCGCAGGATAACCTAGTTGCCTGGTATTCCTGGCGTTCGAGGATACGGACGTTTTAATTTAGGTTTAAGGCTTTCCTGTGCCAGCACGCTCGGTGTTGCTCTTCGTGCGCACGGCACACGCTACGAGTACGTGTAGTGTGCGCCGTGCGCACAATGACCCCTTGCACTGGCGCCGTGTCTGTCGAAGGACTGTCCTTGTGAAAATTGGCGTCCATTGGCGTTCATTCGCGGATCAAATCAGATTCAGTCACAGGTGTGATAGGTGAGTTCGCCAGCCAACAGGGTGCAGTTGACCCGGCCCTTCAGTTCCCAACCAAGGAAGGGGCTGTTGTGGCCGGCGCTTTGCAATTCATCGGCACGCAGTTCCCAGTAGGGTTCGGGATCGAAAATACAGACATCGGCGCGTGCACCGGTGGTCAGGGTACCGCCCTGTACGCTACCGAGCAGACCGAGGATTTCGGCTGGGCGCTGGGTGACGCAGGCGATGGCCTCGCTGAGACCGAGCAGGCCCTCGTCGGCGAGGCGCAGGGTCAGCGGCAGCAGGGTCTCGAGGCCGCTGATGCCCGGCTCTGAGGCCGGGAAGGGCGCCAGCTTGGCGTCTGCGCCGAGGGGCTGGTGGTCGGAACAGATGGCGACAATAGTACCCTGCTTCAGACCCTCACGCAGTCCCTCGCGGTCGCGCTGGCTGCGCAGCGGCGGGCGCACGTGGCACTGGGTATCAAAGTAGCCGATGTCCATGTCGGTGAGATAGAGCTGATGGGCGGCGACATCGGCGCTCACCGGCAGACCGTCGTACTGGGCGCGGGCGATCATACGCACCGCGCGGGCGCTGGACAGGTGGCAGAAGTGGGCGCGTACGCCGGTCTGCTCGATGAGCTGCAGCTCACGCGCCACGGCGATGGTCTCTGCTGCCTCGGGGATGCCGGCCAGACCCAGGCGCACGCTCACCGCACCCTCGTGGGCACAACCGCCGGCGGCCAGCCACGGGTCCTCGGCGTGGAGGAAAATGGTCAACCCCTGGCTGGCGGCGTATTCCATGGCGCGGCGCATCACCTGGGTGCTTTCCACCGCCTGCAGCCCATTGCTGACCGCCACGCAACCGGCCTGATTCAGGGTCGCCATCTCGGCCAGTTGCTGACCGGCCAGGCCTTGGGTCAGTGCCCCCAGCGGCAGCACGCGAGCGTGGCCGGACTGTTTGGCGCGGTGACGGATGAGGTCGACCAGGGCCGGGGTGTCGATGGGTTGCGAAGGGTCCGGCGGACATACCAGGGTGGTGATACCGGCGCTGGCGGCCGCCGCGGTTTCCGTGGCGATGGTGGCTCGGGATTCACCGCCGGGCTCACGCAGGCGGGCGCGCAGGTCGATGAGGCCGGGGCAGACGATGTGGTCTTCGGCGTTGATGTGGCTGTCGGCGACAAAGCCATCCGGTGCCTCACCGACTGCGGCGATCACGCCATCGGTGATATGCAGATCGGCGTGGCTGTCGATGCCGTTGGCGGGGTCGATGAGGCGGCCATGCTGGATGGTGATATTCATGTGCTATCTCCCTCCGCCGGTGCTCGGCCCAGGGTCATGGACATCACCGCCATACGCACGGCGATGCCGTTGCTGACCTGTTCGAGGATCACCGACTGCGGCCCGTCGGCCACCGAGGAGGCGATCTCCACGCCACGGTTGATAGGGCCGGGATGCATGACGATGGCGTCGGGTTTGGCCAGCGCCAGCGTCTCCTCGGTGAGGCCGTAGGTAGCGAAGTACTCGGCCTCGCTGGGCAGCATGGCGCCCTGCATGCGTTCCTTTTGCAGGCGCAGCATGATCACCACGTCGGCGTCGCGCAGGCCCTCTTCAAGGTCGTGAAAGACGTGTACGCCGAGGTTCTCCACCGCCGCCGGGATCAGGGTCTTGGGGGCCACCACGCGCAGCTCGGAGACGCCCAGGGTGGTGAGGGCGTGGATCTGCGAGCGCGCCACCCGCGAGTGCTTGATGTCGCCGACGATGGCCACCGTCAGCGGCGCGAATTCACCCTTGCGGCGGCGGATGGTGAACATATCCAGCAGCGCCTGGGTGGGGTGGGCGTGGCTGCCGTCGCCAGCGTTGATGACGCTGACGTGCGGTGCGACATGTTTTGCGATGAGATGCGCGGCGCCGCTGTCGGCGTGGCGCACCACGAACATGTCGCACTGCATGGCCTCAAGGTTGTGCAGCATATCCAGCAGGCTCTCGCCCTTCACCGTGGCCGAGGTGTTGATGTTGATCTTCAGCACGTCGGCGGAGAGGCGCTTGGCGGCCAGCTCGAAGGTGGTGAGGGTGCGGGTGCTGGCCTCGAAGAACAGATTGACCACCGTCTTGCCGCGCAGCAGGGGCACCTTGCGCACCTGCCGGTCGCCCACGGAGATGAAGGATTCGGCGGTGTCGAGGATGTCGATGATCTGCTGGCGTTTGAGGCCCTCGATGGTCAGCAGGTGGCGCAGGCGGCCCTCGCTGTCGTGTTGCAGGCTATTATGTTGTCTCACGGCGCCTCCACGATGCTCAGGCGCAGCGGATCGGGGCCGCTGAGCTTGACGTGCTCGTGCTCACCGAGGTCAAAGTGGCGGCCCACCACGTCGGCCTGGATGGGCAGCTCGCGGCCGCTGCGCTCGCCCAGCACGGCGAGGGTGATGGCGGCGGGGCGGCCGTAGTCGAACAGCTCGTTCATGGCGGCGCGGATGGTGCGGCCGGTGTGCAGGATGTCGTCCACCAGCACAATGTGGCGTTCGTCTACGGACACCGGCAGGCGTGAGGGGCGCACCTGCGGATTCATGCCGATGCGCGAGAAGTCGTCACGGTAGAAGGAGATGTCCAGCTCGCCCAGCGGCTGTTCGAGGCCGAGCAGGGTGTGCAGGCGCTTGGCCACCCACAGGCCGCCGGTGTGGATGCCCACCATCAGTGCATCGCGCACGCGGGCGGCTTCCAGCCGGGCGCGCAGCTCGTCGGCCATCTGCTGGATGAGTTGTTCGATGTCGTCCTGTTCGGTCACGGGCTGTCCTGGGTGAGTTGGCGCTGCTCGGCCAGCCAGGTCTCGAGGATCACCCGGGCAGCCAGTTTGTCGATGTCCTGCTTGTGGTGCGATCTGCCCTTGAGCAGCGCCTCGGCCTCCAGTGAGGAGAGGCGTTCGTCGATGAAATGGGCCGGCAGATTGTACCGCCCATGCAGTTGATTGCCAAAGCGCCGCGCGCGGCGGCTGAGTTCGTGTTCGCTGCCGTCCATGTTCAGCGGCAGACCGACCACCACGGCGTCCGGCCGCCATTCCTCGAACAGGCGGCTGATGGCGTCCCAGTCGGGCTTGCCATCCCGGGCGCTAACGGTGGTGAGGGCGCTGGCGGTGCCGGTCAGTTCCTGACCCACGGCCACGCCGATGCGCTTGAGGCCGTAGTCGAAACAGAGAAAGGTGCGCGCCGCCACCATGCTCACGCGTGGCCGGCGTCGCCGGTGAGCTGGTGGATGTCCACGCCCACCAGGCGGGCGGCGGCCTCCCAGCGCTCCTCCACCGGGGTGTCGAAGATGATAAGTGGGTCAGCCGGGCCGCTGAGCCAGGCGTTGTCGAGCATCTCCTGCTCCAGCTGTCCCGCACCCCAGCCGGCATAGCCGAGGGTGATGAGCACGTCGTCGGGGCTGTTGCCTTCGCTCATTGCGTGAATAATGTCAGTGGAGGTGGTGAGACCGATGTCTTCGGTGACCGCCATGCTGGATTCCCACTGCCCCAGCGGCTGGTGCAGCACGAAGCCGCGCTCCGG
>JAJRWE010000098.1 GCA_024276955.1 Gammaproteobacteria bacterium | reverse complement strand
TTGAAGGCATGACCCAGAAAACTCAGATAAATGGCGGCAGGGCCGCTCAGTGCTGAATCCAGAGGCTGGAGATCCTGTAGCGTGACGACGACGATCAACGCGCGGGTATTATCGTCCACGCAATAGCCGTGTGTCCGGTCTGCAACCGTGTACTTGGCGTGTTGCAACAACCCTGTGTCATCGGTCATCCGGCGTAAATATTCCAGCTTGATCTCTGGTAGCCGTTGCTGGCGTAGTCCGAGGGTCTCCAGCCGGTGCTCGGGTACGTTGTTCCGCAACCGCTGGCGTTTGGCTTCTGCAAAGATGTCGAGATAGCGGCGGCCTACATCGCTCCAGACCATTTTGCGGCCGTAGTGGTAGGCTCTCTCCTGGATGGCGCGGCACACATCGGGATGATCCAGGAGATCCATGACTTCCCGTGCCAGAGCGACATGATCCCGGAATGGAACCAGTCTGCCCCGATCATCGGCGAGCAACTCCTGAGCGTGCCAGTAGGGTGTGGATACCACCGCTTTGCCCATCCCAAGCGCATAGGCGAGCGTACCGGAAATAATCTGCGCCTCGTTCTGGTATGGAGTGACATATATATCTGCCACGCCGATAAACTCCAACAGGTCTTCGTCGGCAACGAAACGATCATGAAAAATGATGTGGTTCGAAACGCCGAGTTCTTTTGCGCGCCTGTGAAGGCTGTTTCTATAATCCTCCCCCTGTTCCGCCTTGAGGTGCGGATGGGTGGCGCCTACCACCATATAGATGACCTGAGGGTGGGCCTTCACGATTTCCGGCAGGGCATCGATGACCACCTCAATGCCCTTGCCCGGCGAAAGCAGGCCGAAGGTCAGGATGATCTTTTTTCCGGATACGCCGAACTTGTCCTTGTAGGCATCGGATTCGACAAACGGCACGTCAGGAATGCCGTGGTGTATGAGGGCGATCTTCTCGTCCGGCACCTGGTAGATATCGCGCAGGAATTCGACTGAGCGTTCGCTCATCACCACCAGTCGGTCTGAGAACTCGGCAAGTTGCATCATGATGTGCCGGTCCTGAAGGGTTGGATCCTTCAGGATCGTGTGCAAAGTCGTCACCACCGGCATCTTGAGATCACGCAATAGATCGATGATGAAGCTGCCCCGCTTGCCACCGAAAATGCCGTATTCATGCTGGAGACAGATTACATCCACCTGGTTAAGGTTGCATAAGTCGGCCGCAAGGCTGTATTCGTTCAGTTGACTCTGGTTGATCTCGAAGCGCACCTGAGACGGGTAGGAATAGCCTGTTGGCCGGTCGTTCATCGCGACCGCCCAACAGGCTTTGTCCGGTGCATTCAGCGCGATGGATTCAAGCAGGTGGGTGGTGAACGTGGCGATACCACACTGCCGGGGGAGGTGGTTGCCGATGAGGACGATCGACTTGAGAGCCTCCCATTCTGGTCTTGAGCCTGCCGTGCCAAAGTTATCCATAGACGCCTTTATGTTAGCCGGTATTGTTGTGCCGGTGGGTGAGTGATTCGATGTTGATACTCCAGTAGTCGAATGCCGCCAAATTGAGAAGCGAGTTGCTACGCTGCGACTTGTCAGTCATCCCTATCTTATATGAATTCAAGGTGATTATCTGCGGGGGGTGTCCGTGGCGAATACGTACAGCTTGAAGCCGTCAGAAGGCCCAGAAATAGCGGGGTTGAGGGGTGAAGGAAGCGGTTTTAGAGAGCGGGTTTTTTATGGATTGGTGGAGGAGAGGGATGATTTGCGCCGCAGGCGCTCACCCCTTCACTGCGCTACGGCGCTTTCCCTGCGCACGCTTTGCCTGCTTCGATCGTCGAACCCAGGGTTCTCATCATGGCCTCCTTCTCCGCCAGACAATAAAAAAGGCCACCCTGGCGGGTAGCCTTTTTTATTGTCTGGCGGAGAAGGAGGGATTCGAACCCTCGATACGCGGTTAGCGTATACACGCTTTCCAGGCGTGCTCCTTCAGCCACTCGGACACTTCTCCGCAATCTCTCAATAGCCTGCCATGGGCTGACCGTAAAAGAGCGCGCAAGGTTAAACCAGATTGATCCTTTGCGCAATCGTCCGGGGTGGATTATCCCCGGGATTCCCATCGCTTTTTCTGCTCAGACCGGGCCTCAAGGTCATCTACACCCTGCCGATAGTCTATGCGATTCATAGAATTGGGTGTGCGGGTGCGTATATGAAGATGATAGTGGGTTTCATCATTGTGCTGAGCTGCGTGGGGGGTGGTTTTGTGCTTGCCCACGGCAAGCTGATGGCATTGTGGCAGCCCTTTGAAGTATTGATTATCTGTGGCGCGGCCTTTGGCGCCTTTGTGGTTGCGAATCCAGGGACGGTGATCAAGGGTACCTTCGCCGCCATCGGCAAAATGCTGACGGGTTCCAAGCATAGCAAGAAGACTTACATGGAACTGCTGGGGCTGATGTTTGACCTGTTCTCCAAGGCGCGTAAGGAGGGCCTGATGGCCCTGGAGGCGGATATCGACGAGCCTGAGAACAGCGAGATTTTCAAGAAATATCCGGCCATCCTGAAGAATCACCATACGCTGGAATTCATCTCCGATTACCTGCGCCTGATGGTGGGCGGCAACATGAATCCCTTCGAACTTGAAAATCTTATGGATGTGGAGCTGGAGACTCATCACCACGAGGCGGAGAAGGTTCCCTCGGCCATTACCGCAGTCTCTGATGCCTTGCCGGGTTTCGGTATCGTTGCGGCGGTACTGGGTATTGTTATCACCATGGCCTCTATCGGTGGCCCGGTGGAGGAACTGGGTGCCCATGTGGCCGCAGCCCTGGTGGGTACTTTTCTCGGCATCCTGTTTGCCTATGGCTTTGTTGGCCCCATGGCGAGCTCTCTCACGGCGATCAATGAAGATGAATCCAAGGCCTTTGAGTGTATTAAAGTCTGCCTGCTGGCGAGCCTCAACGGCTATGCACCGCAGATTGCCGTGGAGTTCGGTCGCAAGACTCTATATTCCCATCACCGCCCGGGCTTTCAGGAGCTGGAGGATTTCGTCAAAGGCAAGACCGAATAAGCACCTAGGAGCCTGTCGGACTTAGGATGAATCTACTGCGGAAAACCCATTTTGGCCCATTGTTTCGATCCTTTTCGTTGAATATGTCCAATATTCGCCTCAAACGATCAAAAAAATGGACTCAAAATGGCTTTCCCTCGCGACGATTCCCTAAGTCCGACAGGCCCCTAGCACCGGCCGAGACGAGCTGACCCCATGGAAAACCAGACGATCATCGTCAAAAAGATCAAGAAGGGCGGTCATGGTCATCATGGCGGAGCCTGGAAGGTGGCGTTTGCCGATTTTGCGGTGGCCATGATGGCGTTCTTTTTGCTGCTGTGGCTGATCGCCTCCACCACCAAGGAGGAGCAGGCGGGGCTGTCGGAGTACTTTAGTCCCCCAACTCAAGGGTTTGCCGATGGTAGCGGTACCAGTGAGGATATTGTCGACATGGGCGGGGGGCAAAAGATATCCCAAGGCGATGACTCCAAGCAGGATGCGCGCGAACCCACCGTGGACGAGATTCGAGAGGTGATCGAAGCCGAAAGAAAGCAGCTGGAATCGCTGATGCAGGAACTCAAGATGGCCATCGAGAACAGCGAGGCCCTCAAACCCTTCAAGGACCAGCTGTTGCTGGATATCACCCTCGAGGGCCTGCGCATCCAGATCGTCGACAAGGAAGGTCGCCCCATGTTCGACAGTGGTGGGGCCTCTTTGAAACCCTATTCGCGCACCATCCTGCGCGAGATCGCCAAGGTCATCAACAAGGTGCCCAACAAGCTGAGCCTCACCGGGCATACCGATGCGACGAAGTTTGTCAGCCGCAAGGGCTATTCCAACTGGGAGCTGTCGGCGGATCGCGCCAATGCCTCGCGGCGTGAGCTGATCGCCGGTGGCTATGAGGCCGACAAGATCGCCAAGGTGGTGGGACTGGCCTCCATGGTGCCTTTCGACAAGGAAAATCCACGCAGCCCCGTCAATCGTCGTATTGCCATTATCGTCTTGAACAAGGCCGCCGAGGAGGCGCTGTTACATCCTGCGCAGACGGCGTCCGATGGTGACGAGACCCAGACATTGTTGGACAACAATGCCGGCGGTGAGGGCGGTACACCGGTACGCCGCTTCCGCAGTGCCATCGGTGACCTGCGGGTGCAGCAAGCCGAGCGGGAGGCGCGTGAAGCGGCGGCAAAACACGAACCCGTATCAGAGCCGGCACACGAGACCCCGTCAACACAGGATCACGAGCCGATTCCGCTGATCAATCCAATCCCAAGCCTGCAGCCGATTGCGGAACCGCAAAAATCGCTTGAAAAGCATGAGAAACCTGCCCATAAAGCCAGCCTAAAGCCGGGGCTCGAAGAACCGGACTACACCGGCATGAGTATCGCCGAACGTATCAAGGTGCGTGCCGAGTGGAACAAGCGCCGCGCCGAGGCGGCGAAGCAACGCTGAGTATGTCGTTTCCCGTCCCAGGCCTAACCCGCTACAATGGCGCCCCATGTCTGGAAACTCATTTGGCAAATTATTCACCGTCACCTCGTTTGGCGAAAGTCACGGCCCGGCCATCGGCTGCATCGTCGATGGCTGTCCGCCCGGACTGGCCCTGAACGAGGCCGACCTGCAGGGCGATCTGGATCGGCGCAAGCCCGGCACCTCACGCCACACCACCCAGCGCCGCGAGGCCGACGAGGTGAAGATCCTCTCCGGGGTGTTCGAGGGCAAGACCACCGGCACCCCCATCGCCCTGATCATTCACAACACGGATCAGCGCTCCAAGGACTACGGCAATATCCTCGACCGCTTCCGCCCCGGCCACGCCGACTACACCTATCAGCAGAAGTACGGCTTCCGCGACTACCGCGGTGGCGGGCGTTCCTCGGCACGCGAGACGGCCATGCGCGTGGCCGCCGGGGCCATCGCCAAGAAATACCTGGCGGAGAAGTTCGGTGCGCGCATTCGCGGCTATCTGGCCCAGTTGGGGCCCATCAAGGCCGAGGCCTTCGACTGGGATGAAGTGCCGCGCAATCCCTTCTTTTGCCCGGATGTCGCCAAGGTGACGGAGATGGAGGCCTACATGGACGCCCTGCGCAAGGAAGGCAACTCCGTCGGCGCGCGCATCAACGTGGTGGCCAGCGGTATGCCGCCAGGCCTGGGCGAGCCCATCTTTGACCGTCTCGACGCCGACATCGCCCACGCAATGATGAGCATCAATGCGGTGAAGGGCGTGGAGATCGGCGCCGGCTTCGAGTCCGTGACGCAGAAGGGCACCGAGCACCGCGACGAGATCACGCCGGAGGGCTTCCTGTCCAACAATGCTGGCGGCACCCTCGGCGGTATTTCCACCGGTCAGGACATCACCGTCAGCATCGCCCTCAAGTCCACTTCCAGCCTGCGCCTGCCCGGACGCAGCGTGAACCTCGCCGGCGAGCCGGTGGAGGTGATCACCAAGGGCCGCCACGACCCCTGCGTCGGCATCCGCGCCACGCCCATCGCCGAGGCCATGCTGGCCATCACCCTGA
>JAJRWE010000097.1 GCA_024276955.1 Gammaproteobacteria bacterium | reverse complement strand
CTCAAGGCCAACCCACATGTGGTTGAGGTGCTGCGCAGCAAGGGCGCGCTGGTGCACGAAGTGGCGTTGCGCCACAGCTACCCGCATTGCTGGCGGCACAAGACGCCGATCATCTTCCGCGCCACCCCACAGTGGTTTATCACCATGGATGGCGTGTATCCTGACCCTGTCGGGAACAAGGGCCGGGGTATCGCCATGGATGGCGTGTATCCTGACCTTGTCTGGAACAAGGGTCAGGGCATTGCCATGGATCAGGCGGGGCTGCGTGATGCCGCGATGGGCGAAATCAAGAACACACACTGGATGCCCGACTGGGGACAGGCGCGCATCGAGGGCATGATCGAAAACCGCCCCGACTGGTGCATCTCACGTCAGCGCACCTGGGGTGTGCCCATAGCGCTGTTCGTGCACAAGCAGAGCAGTGAACTGCATCCGCGTACCGCCGAGTTGATCGAGCAGGTGGCGCAACGTGTCGAAGAAAAGGGCATTGAGGCCTGGTTCCAGTTAGATGTAGCCGAACTGTTGGGTGATGAGGCGGCTGATTACGACAAGGTCACGGATACCCTGGACGTGTGGTTCGACTCCGGCGTCAGCCATGCTTGCGTGCTGGATCGCCGCGAGGAACTGCGGCGGCCGGCGGATCTGTATCTGGAGGGTTCGGACCAGCATCGTGGCTGGTTCCAGTCCTCGCTGCTGACCTCGGTGGCGATCACCGGCAAGGCACCGTACCGTTCCGCATTAACCCATGGCTTTACCATCGACAGCAAAGGGCTGAAAATGTCCAAGTCCATGGGCAATGCGATTGCACCGCAAAAAATAGTGAACAATCTCGGTGCGGACATCCTGCGTCTGTGGATAGCGGGTGTGGATTATCGCAATGAGATGACCGTCTCCGACGAAAATTTCAAACGCACCGCCGATGCCTATCGTCGCATCCGCAACACGGCGCGTTTCCTGCTTGCCAATCTCACTGGCTTTGATCCGGCGCAGCATCTGTTGCCGGTGGACGAGATGTTGCCGCTGGATCGCTGGGCGGTGGCGCGCACGGCCCAACTGCAAGTGGAAATTATAAAGGCATTCGACAGCTACGATTTCCACCACATTCACCAGAAACTGCACCACTTCTGCAATGTCGAGCTGGGTGGTTTCTATCTCGACATTATCAAGGATCGCCAGTATACCACCCAGGCCGACAGCCGTGCGCGGCGTTCCTGCCAATCCGCCATGTACCACATCATCGAGGCCATGGTGCGCTGGATGACGCCCATCCTCAGTTTTACCGCCGAAGAGGTCTGGGGCAGCCTGCCGGGTGAACGTGGTGAGTCGGTGTTTCTACAGCAATGGTATGCGCTGCCGAAAAATGCCGAAGACCCAAAACTGGATCTGGCCTTCTGGCAGCAGGTGCAGGAAGTGCGCGAGGCCGTGGGCAAGGAGTTAGAGCAGTTGCGTGTCGCCGGTGGCATCGGCTCTTCATTGGATGCCGAGGTCGATCTGTACTGTGGAGAAGAGATATTCCAGCGGCTTGAACCTCTGGGCGACGAGCTGCGCTTCGTGCTGATTTCCTCGGATGCCCGTCTTGCCCGCGATACGGCAAAGACCGACGACGCGGTACATTACGCCCTCACCTCCAACGATGAGCTGTGGGTGGCTGTTGCGCCCTCGGCCCATGCCAAATGTTCGCGCTGCTGGCACCACCGTGAAGACGTGGGTAGTCATGCCGAGCACCCGGAGTTATGTGGTCGTTGTATTGAAAATGTCGACGGCGTTGGTGAGCGGAGGTGCTTCGCTTGAGTAATGTTTCGTCAGTCGCACGTAACCTGAAATGGTTGCTACTGTCTGCGTTGATAGTAGCGCTGGACCTGTTTAGTAAGTCCATCGCCTCCGACAACTTGCAGTTACACCAGCCGCTGCCGGTGTTCCCCGGCTTCAATTTGACCCTGATGCACAACAAGGGCGCGGCGTTCAGCTTTCTCAGTTCGGCAGGTGGCTGGCAGCGCTGGTTCTTCACCATCATCGCCGCCGTGGTGAGCGTGGTGATTGTTGTTTGGCTGGCACGCCTCAAGCCCGGGCAGCGCTGGCTAGCGCTGGCCCTGGCGCTGATTCTCGGTGGCGCGCTGGGCAACCTTTGGGATCGTTTGACGCTCGGTTATGTCGTCGATTTTATTCAGGTATATTACGATCAATGGTATTGGCCGGCCTTTAATGTCGCCGATTCGGCGATTTTTGTGGGTGCGGTGATGCTGGTGCTGGACAGCCTGTTCGGCCGCCACGATGAGACGGAAAAAAAGACATGAGTGATGCCTCGATCATCGGCCCCGACAGTGAGGTGCTGATGCATTTCACCTTGACGCTGGAGGACGGCATGGTGGCTGAAACCAGTCGCGAGAGCGAACCGCTGCAGTTCCGCATGGGTGACGGTGCGCTGGTTGTCGGGCTTGAGAGGGCCTTGCACGGCCTGCACAGTGGCTGTGTGCAAACGATTGAAATAGAACCGCAGGATGCCTTTGGTTTTCCCGATCCGGCCAATGTGCACGGCATGTCGATCCATGATTTTTCCCATGACATGCCGCTTGAGCCGGGCGTGATCATCAATTTCACCACGCCCACTGGCGACGAAACCCCGGGCACGGTGGTGGAAGTGGATGACGAGCAGGTGCTGGTGGATTTCAATCATCCACTGTGTGGCCACGCGATCATTTTTCAAGTGGAGATACTGGCCGTCTCCAATGACCCGCAAGCAACGGATGAGTAACGAGAAATAGTCATTATGCAGATTCAACTGGCCAATCCGCGTGGTTTTTGCGCCGGCGTCAATCGCGCCATCGAGATTGTCGAACGTGCCCTGGAGTTATTTGGTGCGCCTATCTATGTGCGCCATGAGGTGGTGCATAACCGCTTTGTGGTAGAGGGCCTAAGTGAGCGGGGGGCATTGTTCGTCAACGAGTTGGATGAGGTGCCGGCGGGTGCGACAGTCATCTTCAGCGCCCATGGCGTTCCCAGGGCGGTGCGTGAAGAGGCCGATGCGCGCGGGCTGAAGGTGTTTGATGCCACCTGTCCGCTGGTGACCAAGGTGCATCTGGAGGTGGTGCGTCACCAGCGGGCAGGCCATGAAGTGATACTCATCGGTCACGCGGGCCATCCCGAGGTGGAGGGCACTTTGGGTCAGTATGAGGGCAAGGGCATGTACCTGGTGGAGACGCCGGGCGATGTGCTGACGCTGAAGGTCAACCGTCCGGATCAGTTGGCCTTTGTGACCCAGACCACCCTGTCTCTCGATGATACCGAGCAGGTCATCGACGCCCTGCGTGCGCGTTTTCCGGCCATTGTCGGGCCGAAGAAGAATGACATCTGCTACGCCACGCAGAATCGTCAGGATGCGGTCAAGGCCCTGGCGCGCAATTGCGATCTGGTGCTGGTGGTGGGTTCGTCCAACAGTTCCAATTCCAATCGCCTGCGTGAATTGGCTGAGCGCCTGGGCAGCGATGCCTATCTCATCGACAATGCCAGCCAGATTCAACCAACGTGGCTAGTGGGGCGCAACGCCGTCGGCGTGACGGCGGGGGCCTCGGCACCGGAGGTGCTGGTTAGCGAGGTGATCGAGCGCCTGCAGGCGTTGGGCTGTGACGAGGCGGTGGATGCCGAAGGGCGCGAGGAAACGGTGACGTTTTCACTGCCCCGTGAGTTGCGTTTGGGGGGAGAACCGGGGGGGCAAGTCTCGTAGAGACCATCTTCCTTCCTCAAGCACCAGTCCCTATTGTGTGTAGGAGCGGGCCAAGCCCGCGATAGCCCTGTATTTCACCACAGAGACAGAGGGGCAGGACATTGTGGGAGCGGCTTCAGCCGCGAATGAAGCCCACCTTTTTCGCGGGCATGGCCCACTCCCAAATAAGGTTGTGTGGTTGTGGTGACAGTTTACTAAATACACTATTTATTTATGCCAAGGTATGCGAATGGCTCGATTACCTCGCCTTGTTATTCCCGGTTATCCTCACCACGTCACCCAGCGTGGCAATCGTCGTGCTCAGACGTTTTTCGAAGATGATGACTATTCCCTCTACGAATCTTTATTGCATGAAGCTGCACAAAAAGCCGAGGCTGAGATTTGGTGTTACTGCCTGATGCCCAATCATGTTCATATCATTATTGTACCTTCCGATGCAGATGGTTTGCGCCGCACTTTTGCAGATGCGCATCGGCGTTATACCGGATACATTAATGCTCGCATGCGGGTTACAGGGCATTTGTGGCAAGGGCGGTTTGGTTCAGTGGTGATGGATGAAGAGCATCTGGCGCATGCAGTACGCTATGTTTCACTCAACCCCGTTCGCGCAGGGCTGGTTAAACGCGCAGAAGAGTGGCCCTGGTCAAGTGCTGCCAGCCATCTTTCGGGTCGTGATAACGAGCTGGTTCATGTAGCACCTGTGCTTGAACGCTATGGTGATTTTGCATCCTTCCTTGACCAAGGGGATAACGATTCAGGGGCTTTCCGGGTGCTTCGGCAGTCAGAAACGACAGGTCGACCTTTGGGCTCTGCCAAGTGGGTTGAAAGGCTGGAAGCATTGTCAGGGCGAGAGTTAAAACCAAGAAGACGTGGGCCAAAAAGAAAGATTGTGGGTGATAGTTAAGTGTATTTAGTGAACTGTCACCGTATCTCCACCGTATCTCCCGTATCCCGTATCCCGTATCCACCGTATCCGCGAACTGTCACTGTATCCATCGTATCTTCAAAACGTGTCAAGTCCTTTTCAGGGTTTTTGTCGTTGATTTTCGTGCCAACAAATTGTACGATTGTCGGACATTCTGAGGTGGGAACGAGGGCCGTGCAATCCCTATGAACGAAAACCGGACTTACACTATGGGATATATCGTGCAGAGGAGTTGTGTGTATGTCCAAGAAAATCAATGAGGTAAGTCGCTTCGGTAAACGGCTGGCCAAACTGCGCAAGGCTGCCGGGTATACTCAGCAGCAGTTGGCGGATGAGATCGGCGCAACGCGCCGGATGATTGCCTACTACGAGTCAGAGAGTCAGCACCCGCCGGCCAATATGTTGGTAGATTTGGCGAAAGCCTTGAATATCAGCGCCGATGTCCTGTTGGGGATCAAACCCGTCGAGAGTGTACCGCTCAGTAGTCGGCTGGAACGCCGGATTCGGCAGATTGAGAAGCTGGGTCCAAAACCCCGTCAGCAGATCACGCAGTTGATCGATACCTTTGTTGAGGCCGAGCAGCTAAAGCAAAAAGCCAATGCCACCGGATAACGGGAGATAACCATGGAACAGATTGCTAATTTACATATTAAGAAATTACCGGAAGGCGTGTATCTGGCCACCAGTGAAGATATCCCAGGGTTGGTGGCTCAGGGCCGCACCATCACCGAGATGCTGGAGATTGCCCGCGATGTGGCTAAGAAGCTGCTGGAAGCGCAAGCGGGACGCCATCAATAATCCAAGCTGGCATCGGCCAAGGATTCGTTTGACTATCCACTGATCCTGGGCACCTGATGGGCAGGCTTGCGGGATTCAAGTACCGGCAGATTATCAAGAAACTCAAAAAACTGGTGTTCGAGTTTGATCGCCAGGCTGCCGGTTCGCATGAAATCTGGTTTAACCCGATAACCAACAAGTACACCACCATTCCCAATCATCCGGGCGATATGCCGGAGGGAACATTGAAAGCGATTCTCAAACAGACGAGTATAACAACTGAGAAGTTTTTGAAGGCTTAACGATCAAGCCCCACGAAGGCGGGGCTTGGGTGGGGTATTTGCTACTAACATAAATCTGTCACCTTTTTTTTTGGTCTTTTGGTCCATAAGCTGGATAGCCTATCAATGGGGAAAAAGACCCCCTTGTAGGCTATCCAGCTCGGGGGCAAGCCCCCGAGATTTTCGCTATGCGGTTAAACACGAGAGGATTTCACATGGCCACAGAACGCAACCATATTCGCGAGCTGATCGACAAGCTCGAAACCCTGCCGCCGGAGCGTGTCGCAGAGGTGGAGGACTTTATCGACTTCATCAAACAACGTGATCAGGACCGGCAATTAACACACGCCGCAACGAAGGTCGCCGAGTCGAGTTTACACAAGGTGTGGGACAACCCGGACGATGCCGTTTATGACGCCCTTTGAGTTCGGCGAGATTATCCTGGTGCCGTTT
>JAJRWE010000096.1 GCA_024276955.1 Gammaproteobacteria bacterium | reverse complement strand
GCCCCAGCAGCTTGGCGGCGGCGGTCTTGTTGTATTTGGTCTGTTCCAGGGCCTGCTGGATGGCCTTTTTCTCGATTTCACCGAGGTGCTCTTCCAGCTGGATCTGGCCGGAATCGAATGCCCCGGGCGTGGGCAGGCTGGCTTGGGCGGTGGCGGGCAGTTGCAGGTCTTGTGTGCGAATGGTGTTGTCCTCGCACAGGGTTATGGCGCGTTCGAGGATGTTTTCCAGTTCGCGGACATTGCCGGGGAAGGGGTATCGATTGAGGTCTTTCTGGGCGTCGGGGGTGATGTGCGGGGTGTCGAGGCCGATCTGTCGGGCGAGCTTGTGCAGGGTGTGTTCGGTAAGCTGTGCGATGTCTTCGCGGCGCTCGCGCAGGGGCGGGACGTGTAGCTCGATGACGTTGATGCGGTAGTAGAGATCCTGGCGGAACCTGCCGTCCTCGACCAGCGTGGCGAGATGTTTGTGGGTGGCGCTGAGGATGCGCACGTCGACGGACTGTTCGGTGGCGGAGCCCACGGGGCGCACGGCCTTTTCCTGTATGGCGCGCAGTAGCTTGACCTGCATCTGCAGGGGCAGGTCAGCCACTTCATCGAGAAACAGGGTGCCACCTTCGGCGGCCTGGAACAGCCCGTCCTTGTCGGCCACGGCGCCGGTGAAGCTGCCTTTCTTGTGGCCAAAAAATTCGCTTTCCATCAATTCGTCGGGGATGGCGCCGCAGTTGACGGGCACGAAGGGCTGGTTGGCGCGCGGCCCTTTGTTGTGGATCAGGCGGGCAACGAGCTCCTTGCCGGTGCCGGATTCACCGCTGATGTAGATGGGGGCCTGACTGCGCGCGACCTTGGCAATGGTGGCGCGGGTGCGCTGCATGGCCTCGGAGTCACCTAGCAGTTCGTGGCGCGAGCGGCGATCCAGCCGTGGGTGGCTTTCGGAAACCCTGAGCGCGGTGTTGACCAGGTTGCGCAGAATATGCAGGTCTACCGGCTTGGAGACGAAATCAAAGGCGCCGGCCTTGAGGGCGCGGATGGCCCATTCCATGTCGCCGTGGGCGGTGATGACCGCCACCGGTGTCTTTGCGTGGTGGCTGGATATGTGCTCGACCAGTTCAATGCCGTTGCCGTCCGGCAGTTTCATGTCGGTGAGACAGAGGTCAAAGCGGTGCTGCGACAGCAGTTCGCGGGCCTCGGCCAGGTCTGCCGCCGAGCGGGTTTCGATGTCCATTCGTCCCAGGGTCAGCTCCAGGAGTTCGCGGATATCGGGGTCGTCGTCGACGATGAGGGCGAGTGAAGGCGGTGTCATGACCTGTGGGTGTGCGTCCGGGTATCGGCGAAGTCTATACGAAAACAGCTGCCGCCGGTGGGTACGGCGATATAGTTCAGGCGCGCGGCGTTGCCTTCGCAGAGTTCGCGTGCGATGTAGAGCCCCAGCCCCGAGCCCTTGGCGTCGGTGGTGAAGAAGGGCTCGAAGATGTGTTGTACATCCTCCGGCTTGATGCCGGGGCCATGGTCGATGACGTCGAGCACGGGATGACTGATGCCGGGCTGCCGTCCTCCATGCAGTTCCAGCCTGGGTTGGCCGGGGTAATCACGGCTGAAGCGCAGGCCGTTCTGGCACAGGTTCCACAGAACCTGGTGGAGCTGGGTGGCGTCCATGCGAACGGTGATGTCGCCGGGTTCGATTGTGAGGCCGATGTCTCCGGCGGCGCAGCCCTGGCTGAGGGTGAATTCGGTGATGAAATGCGTCAACCACTCCTTGAGCGGCAGATCCTCGGGTTTGGCGCGGTCACGGCGGCTCAGTTGCAGCACATTCTCGATGATGTCGTTCACGCGTGTGGTGTTGCTGTGGATGATCTCCAGCAGGCGCTGGTCCGAGGGGTTGTCCGGCACCGCCTCGGCCAGCAGTTGTTCGGCGTGGCTGATGGCGCCCAGCGGATTACGGATCTCGTGGGCGATGCTGGCGGTGAGTCGGCCCAGCGAGGCCAGCTTCATCTGTTGCGCCTGTTGTGCCATGCGTGCGGTGTCTTCGAGAAAGATCAGGGTACCGGCCTGTTTGTCGTAGCCCAGGGCGGTCATACTGGGCAGCAGGTCGGTGGAGCCGCTGCCGCTGCGAAATACCCGGGGTTCACTCGGTACGTTGCTGAGCCAGGCGTCCAGCTGTTCGGCCAGTTCTGTGGACACCAGTTTCAGTTGTTTGTTGGCGGAGCCGCCCAGCAGGGGCAGCCCCAGCATATGCCAGGCCGATTCGTTCATCAGGCGGATACGACTATCGGCATCGACGACGATGATGCCCGATTGCATACGCTGGATGACATGCTGGTTGAGCTGCGCCAGATTGGCCAGATCGACGCCGCGCTGCGCCGCCAGCTCCTCGCTTGCGCGGATGCGCCTGGACAGGACATGGGCGAGAAAGGCAGTAGCGAACAGGGTCGCGCCGAGGATGCCGGCCTGGGTGTAATTGACGGGCAGGGCTTGCGATATTTGCGCGTAGACCTGTTCCGCCAGCACCGCCAATGCGGCGATGGCGGCAAACAGGATCGAGGTTCGGCCACTCAGCAGCAGGCTGTTGCCGGCGATGGCTACCACCAGCAGCATGCCCAGTCCGGAGGCGATGCCACCACTGGCGCGCATTAGCAGGGTCAGGGCGATGATATCCAGCACCACCAGCCCGTAAGCCAGGGGCTGGACATTGAGCCAGCGCCAGTGGATGGC
>JAJRWE010000006.1 GCA_024276955.1 Gammaproteobacteria bacterium | reverse complement strand
CACGCACAACACTAAAGCAGAAAATGGCAACATAATGACCGCAGCATGGCTGGCCATCTTCTTCGGCGTCCTGACCTGGTCCGGCATCAACCCCAAGGATGGCCTGACCTGGTTTCTGGAGGTCACCCCCGCCATCGCCGCCCTGGTCGCGCTGGCCATCAGCCGCAAACCCTTCCCCCTCACTCCCCTTGTCTACAGCCTGATCCTCATTCACGCCATCATCCTCATGGTCGGCGGACACTATACCTACGCCGAAGTCCCGCTGTTCGACTGGCTGCGCGACGCCACCCCCATGACCCGCAACAACTACGACAAGCTCGGTCACCTCGCACAAGGCTTCGTCCCCGCCATGGTCGCCCGCGAAATCCTCATCCGCAAAGCCGTTATCAACGGCGCTGCCTGGCGCAATTTTTTCATCGTTAGCTTCTGTCTGGGGTTCAGCGCCTTTTACGAACTCATCGAATGGTGGGTAGCCCTGCTCAGCGACGAAGCCGCCGAGGCATTTCTTGGTACGCAGGGCTATGTGTGGGACACCCAGTCAGACATGGCCTGGGCGCTGGCGGGGGCCATCGCCGCACTGGCACTGCTGGGCCGGCATCATGACCGGCAGCTGCGAGCATTTACGAAGCGATAAAACAGAAAGTCAGTAGCCTGGATGGAGTGAAACGGAATCCGGGGCTGACGTGCGAATATCTCCCGGATTGCGCGGGGCTCCATCCAGGCTACTTGCTTGCTATGGACGCCACAAATCCGTATTGGGATAAAAGGCCTGCCACGCAAACTAGAACACCATCACGGAAGGAATGGGTCTGCCTTTGCGGTCAGTGATTTGGGGAAAGCGCTTATCGGCGTCATAACGGATGATCAGCTGCTGATCTCCCAGCCGATCCTCAATAGCTCGACCCGAGGGCAAATCACCGACGGGATACGCCTTTGCCTTTCCATCGATGAGAATACCAACCACCCACGTCTTGTTTGATAACTCCTTGCGCGTGTGCGGCACCGGAAACATCGTCTCCTCAGAGGCAAAATAGGCGGCGTATGCTTCCCCCTGGTAATTCCGCTCGTAGCCGGTATCGGTAGAAAGAACCTCCCCATGAGGATATTTTTCACGCCAGGCCTTCCAGGTTAGATGTTCACTCGGCAGCCAGACCAGTTCCGTGTCAACGGCGGGCCCACTCACCGCCTTCATCGCCAACTGAGACCACAGCGATTCACTCTCCCGGTCATACATGAGAACGTCGCTGCGATATAGAAGGCCCGAGACACCAAAGGTCACCACCTTGCCATTGATCTTGCGTGCGAAAACCATTGCCGTCCCGCACAACGGACAATAAGTGACCGCGACGGCATCTCCACCGATCACGTCATTAACGATTTCATGCCACACCAATATTCGCGCCGGATAAGCACGCGCAACATCTCCACGCACCAGCCCGATAACAAGGTCATCATCATGCAGGTAATCCACCTTTTTGGCGGCAATAAACTTCGGACGATCTATGGATGGAATGCCATCGCGCGGCGGACCACCGGAAATAATCTCATTCTTGTCGATGGATAGTACGGAAAGATCAAAACCATTTTTTTCCTGTGCCGATAGCCAAGAAGAAAAGCACATGCACACGATGACAGCAAAAAAGATGGCCGATCTTGGGCCGTAATTATGTTTCATTTAGGAACCCGATCTCAACGGCTTTTTTTTGATTCTCGAAGATCGCCATGGCGGTACTCATACGTTTAAAACCCAGCTTTTTATAAAATGGCTCCTTGCCAGGACATGCGTATAAAATAATTTTTTTATGGCCTTTTGATAACTCCACAAGCTTGGAAACGATGCCTTTACCAATACCGATACCCTGGCATTCTGGAAGAACGGCAACATCACAGATATATGAGCAATCCACGCCATCTGCCAGCGCTCGACCGACGCCAACCAACCTGTCTTGTTCAAAAACAAAGCATCTAAACATACTGTTTGTAAACGACATCTCAAGATCCGTCGGCCTCTTGTTTCCGAGCGGGGCCTTTTTATAAAGATCAGAAACTCCTTGCCAGCAAATGCCTTCCAGCGAATATTGCCATTCAAGATCCAATGCCGCCTCCCTTAATTGCGAAAAATAGCGCCAAAAACCAGAGATTGCTTCATAACTTCCTGTCACATGCTACTGGCCGGCCCTTTTTATCCAATGCCACATAGGTCAGCGTGGCCTCGGTGACTCTGACCACTTCGATGCCTTCACGGTAGCGCTCGACATAGACTTCGACGGAGACCGTGATTGACGTTCGGCCGACAGGTTCGACATGCGCGTAGCAACTCAGCAGATCACCAACATAGACCGGTTTTTTGAAATGCAGCGCATTGACCGCCACGGTCACTACCCGCTTGCCGGCGTGTCGTATCGCTGCGATGGAACCGGCGATATCCACCTGCGACATGATCCAACCGCCGAAGATGTCACCACCGGCATTGGTGTCGGTGGGCATGGCCGGCACTCGCGTGGTGGGCTCGCCGTCGGGTAATTTGCAGGATGCCGGCATGTCAGTGCCCCGAGTAAAGCTGTTCAATGCGCTCTTTAGCACTGGCGAGAATGGCGGTGCGTCGCAGCTTCAGGGTTGGCGTCATGGTCTCGCTTTCTATCGTCCACGGCTCAAGCTGCAGAGAGACATCGCGAATCACCGCATAACCGGGGAAGTCGTGCAGCCGCTGCACGATGTGCTCACAGACCATCTCTCTGGCGGCCTTGCTTTGCAGCGACTCGGGATCAGCGGGATTCAAACCCAGCCTTTCCGCCTCGGCCTGCCAGCAGTTCTCATTCAGCACCACCAGTGCGGTTAGGTAGGGGCGCCCCTCACCCACCACCAGTACCTGTTCGATGAGCGGATCCAGTGCAATGGCCATTTCCATGTCTGCCGGGGGCACCTTTTCCCCGTTAGACAGAACGATGATTTCCTTGAGACGACCTGTGATGTATATGTGGTTGTTTTCGATGCGTGCCTTATCGCCGCTGTGCAACCAGCCATCATCGTCGATCATCTCGTGCGTGGCCTCCGGGTTATGCCAGTAGCCCAGCATCACCACCTCGCCACGCACCAGCAGTTCATCGTTTTCACCAATGCGGACTTCGATACCCTCGAAGGGGATGCCGACGCTGGCCGGATCATTGTCATTGACGGGATTTCCGGACACCATCGGGCTGGTTTCGGTCAAGCCATAACCCTGTACAAGATTGAGCCCCAGGCCGATAAAGGTCTTCGCCACCTTGGGTGACAGCGGTGCACCGCCACAAATTGCCAGTCGCAAGCGACCGCCGAGTTTAGCCATGACCTTGTTCGCCACCAAGCGCTTCAACAGCGGCCAGGCCAGGCCGCCACTGCCACCCTGAAATCGCCGCCAGCCCGCTTCTACGGTCGCATGAAACAGTTTTTGTGCAAAAGGCGGCTTTTCTTCCAAGCCGGTAAGGATCTTGTTGTAGACCCGCTCGTAGATGCGCGGCACGGAAATAAGAATCGTCGGTTTTTGGCTTAGCAGATCCTCGCCCAACTCCTGCACCGAGCGGGCATAGGCCACCGTGGCGCCACACATGACCGGGATGTAATAGCCCAGCGTCCGTTCCAGCATATGCGACAGCGGCAGGAAGGACAGCAGCAAGTCTTCGCGATAAATGGGGAAATAGGGCAATGCGGAATAGGCGTTGGAGAGAATATTATGATGACTGAGCATCACGCCCTTGGGCCGCCCGGTGGTACCGGAGGTATAGACAATGGTAACAAGATCGCTTGACTGAGGCTCGACTAACTTCAAGTCGCCACTATCAGTATTTGCTTCTACTTGCTCCCATTCCTGCAGGCATACCTTACGTGGATAAATCATGCTCTCTTCACACTCCTGCACCGTGACCAGGCGGACCAGGCCCTGCAGTTGCGGTGAAATGGGCTCAAGTATATCCAGTGTCTCCTGCCCTTCCACAAGCAGTATCTTTACTCCGGCATCCTGCAGCACATAGGCAACATTCTCTGCACGGTCATTGGTGTACAACGGCACTACCACCAGGCCGAGACTGAGCGCCGCCTGTTCGAACATCACCCACTGCGGGCTGTTGCGCAGCATGATGGCGACGCGGTCACCGGCACTCAACTTTTCGCTTAGCAGCGCTGCCTGTATTTTTTCGACATGGGCGGAGACCTGCTCCCAGCTCAGCGACATCCATTGCTGTGCCGCTTGGTCGAAATAGCGGTAGGCAATGGCTGTCGGTGTACGCGAGACACGCTCACGAAACAGGCCGTGCAGACTGCCAGCCGTATTGGGTGAAATTACATCCAGAGTTTCCTGTTGCATGATGAGCACCATTTATAGTTAAAAAATATCAACCAAGCCAGCTGTACTGCAGGAGCGGCCTGAGGTCTGCTCCTGCAAGTGGCTATTGACACAAAGCCAGTCAGTTCACTTCTTCCGATATCAACCAACTCTCATCCACTTGAAAGCGGTCGCCATACGTCTTGTGCAAACCAGTAATTTTCGCTGCCAACTTATCACGTCCAGCCTGTTCAATATATCTCATCGGCCCGCCACGGAAAGGCGCAAAACCGGTGCCGAAGATAATCCCCGCGTCGAGCAGATCCGCGTCACTGACCACCCCTTCGCGCAGGCAGGTGAGGGACTCGTTAAGCAGGCGGGCGATCAGGCGATCCTGCGTATCGGGCGGGCAATATTCACCGCGCCCCGCCTTCGCACCCAGGGGCTTGCCCTGTTTATCGTAACGATAAAAACCATGCCCGCTCTTTTTGCCCAGGCGGCCGGCTTTCACCAGCTCACGCAGGCGGCTCGGTACTTCCACACCCAGTTCTTTCGACAGGATCTCCGCCACCGACAGGCAGATATCCAACCCCACCGTGTCCGCCAGCAGAATCGGCCCCATGGGCATGCCGAACTTCAGCGCCTCGGCGTCGATCACCTTGGGCGCCAGCCCCTCGGCCTCCAGCGTCACCGCCTCCAGCAAATAGGGCATCAGCACGCGATTGACGAGAAAACCGGGGCTAGACTTGACTGGTAGCGGCAGGCGGTCGATGTGACGGGTGAAGGCCGCGGCCTTTTTCGCGGCATCGGGATGCGTGTCCGGCGTGGTGACGATTTCCACCAGTTGCATCTGCGCCACCGGGTTAAAGAAATGCAAGCCCACCAGCCGATTGGGGTCGCTCAGTGCCTCACCCAGTATCTGCAGCGGAATGCTGGAGGTGTTGGTGGCCAGCAGCGCGCCCTCTTTCATCTGGGGCTCTATTTCCCGAAAGAGGTTCTGCTTCGCTTCGACGTTTTCGAAAATGGCCTCGATCACCACATCGGCCCGTGCCAGCCCCTGGCCCTGCTTTTCAGGCATCAGCCGATCCAGCGCCTGCTGGATCAGGCGAGGCTTTTTGAGTTTCTTTTTATACAGTCTGGCGGCGCGTTTCACGACCTGCGCCAGATGTCCATCGTTGCGATCCTGCACCGTAACCTGCAAGCCGCGCAGGGCACACCAGGCGGCAATATCACCCCCCATCACGCCACCGCCGATGACATGAACGCGTCGCGGCGTGAAGGCCTTTTTATCACCCTGTGACTTGAGCCGTTCCTGCAGAAAAAACACCCGTACCAGGTTGCGCGCCGTGTCGCCGGTCACCAGACGGGCAATGGACAACTCCTCGGCACGCAGCACGGCGGGTTTATCGGTACCATGCTTGCGCCACAGGTCGATCAACGCATAGGGTGCGGGGTAGTGTTCCGGGCGCGCCTTGGCGGTGACCTTCTTGCGCAGCACCCGCGCCAGTAGCGGTCGCACCAGGGCGTGATTGCCCAATGCCGACAGACCGCTGGCCTGCTTCTTTTCCGGCCGGGTACGGATCAGTTCACGCGCGGCGCGTTGCAGGTGACGCTGTGGCACGGCGTGATCCACCAGGCCGATCTTCTTCGCCGCACGGGCGCTGAGGCTGCGGCCGGTGAGCATCATGTCCATGGCGGCAGTGGCGCCCACCAGCCGCGGCAAGCGTGCTACGCCACCGAAACCGGGATGGATGCCAAGGCGTACTTCGGGCAGGCCCATGCGCGTATTGTCGGCATCATCGGCGACGCGATAGTCGCAGCCCAGCGCCAGCTCCAGTCCACCACCGAGACAGAAACCGTTAATCAGCACCACCGTCGGACAGCGCAGGCCTTCGAGACGATTGACCACCGCCTGCCCACGGCGGATCAGTTCGCGTGCCTGCTCCGGGGTTTCGATGCGGGTGAATTCCTTGATATCCGCACCGACGATAAAATTCGATTTGGCCGACTGGATCACCAGCCCCGTCGGCCGCTGGGCCTCCAGCTCGCCGAGGATGCCATCCAGCTCCTCTATACACTCCCGGCCGAGGGTGTTCGCACTCGCCCCGGCCTGATCAAGAGTCAACCAGATGATGCCCTCGGCATCTGTTTCCCGCTGCCAGTTGTTGCTATTATTTGTCATCGTCTTACTCCCGTTCCAGCAGCATGGCGCCGCCCTGTCCACCGCCGATACACAGGCTGGCCATGCCGCGCCGCGCCCCCGTACGCTCCAGCACCCGCAACAGATGCAACACGATGCGCGCCCCGCTGGCGCCCACCGGATGGCCCAGGCTCACGCCACCGCCATCCACGTTGAGACGCTCCTGATCCAGTTCGCCCACCGCTGCAGCCGTGTGCAGCTCGTTACGGCAGTAATGGTAATCCTTCCATGCCTCGATATTGGCCAGCACCTGCCCGGCGAAGGCCTCGTTGATCTCCCAGGCGTCGATGTCGTCAAGTTTTAACCTGTGCTGCTTGAGCAGGGGTGTCATGGCATGCACCGGGCCAAGGCCCATCTGCGCCGGATCCAGCCCCGCCCACCGGCTGTCGACGATGCGCCCCAGTACCGGCAGATGCCACTTTTTCACCGCCTGTTCGGAGGCCAGCAGCAGCATCGCCGCGCCGTCGGTAACCTGTGCGCTGTTACCCGCGGTGACGTTGCCGAAGTGGCGGTCGAAGACCGGCCTTAGTTTGTTGAGACCGGCCATGCTGGTGTCGCGGCGCAGGCCATTGTCGGCATCAAAATAGTGCACGGTAGTGTCGTAAAGGGTTTCGATTTCACTTAAATATCCGGCATCCTGCGCCGCCGCAAGACGCTGGTGAGAGCGCATGGCATAGGCGTCCATCTGCTCACGGTCGATACCGAAGCGATGGGCGATGATCTCCGCCGTTTGTCCCATGGACAGGCCCACCACCGGGTCGGTCAAGCCGCGCAGCAGGGCGATGACCGGTTTCAGATAGGCCGGACGTAGGCTGCGCAGGGCCTTGGCCCGGGCACCCAGGCCCTTCGCCTTGTACCACGCCGCCAGCCAGGCCACCATCGGCTCCGCCAGCAGCACCGGGGCATGGCTCATGGCCTCCACGCCGCCCGCCAGCACCAGGTTGGCGTGACCATGGGCAATGCTCTGCGCGGCGCTGTCCAGCGCCTGCATGCCGGAGGCGCAGTTGCGCTGCACGGTCCAGGCCGGTGTTTCCTCGCTGACGCCGAGGCGCAGCGCGGCGATGCGGGCGATATTGGCCTCGTCCGGGCCGGGCATCACGCAGCCGAGGATGACCTCATCGATATTGCCCGGTTCGAAAGACTGCCGCGCCAGCAGACTGCGCCCTGCGCTCACCGCCAGGTTGGCGGCACTGAACGGGCCGGGTTTGCCACGCGCCTTGAGAAAGGGCGTGCGGGCGCCATCCACCACATACACCGTGTGCACCACCCGACGCGGCGGGGCGGGATGTTTGCTTTTTTTGTCGTCGTCCGTCATGCCTGTTTCCTCTCTCTGCAAAAGCGATTGATTATTTTTCTCGCTACGCGTTGCGAACTGTCAGACTGTAGGAGCGGGCCATGCCCGCGATTGCTATCAGAAAAGAGAGTTAGTCCGTGGGAGCGGCTTCAGCCGCGAAGGACAAATCCAGATATTTTCGCGGCTGAAGCCGCTCCCACAATATTAAAACAACACTCTTTGCGGTATTTAGCAAACCCATCGCGGGCATGGCCCGCTCCTACAGTTTTTCCGGGCGGCACACCAGTGCCTCTTTCTCGAATTCGTCCACGGCGATGGCCTCGCGGCGGGCAGCGTCGGCAGCCTGCCATTGTTCATACTCCACGTCATTGATAACCCGCAAGCGATGCGCATCGGCCATCAGTTCGGCCTCCGGCGCACTCGCCAGCTCACCGTTTCGCACCGCCGTGCGCACGCGCTTTTCCAATGGCGCCACAGCCACAATGGCTGCCAGCGCATGTTCCAGCACGCCAATGGCATGACCGGTATCCTGCGGGGCAAACAGGCCCCGGGTAAGGCGGTCACGTGCCTCTGAGGGCGCCAACAACAGGTCGGCGCACTGGTGGCCAAGGCGATCCGAGGGACCGGGGAAGGGGCGGCCCAGCGGGAACACCACGACCCGCATCAACCAGGCCGCCGGGCGGCTGGGGAAGTTTTTGAACAGGCCGCTGAGACCCCGTTGAATTTCGTGCAGGGCGTGTTCACACACCCATTGCAGCAGCGGCAGATCCTCCGCCGGGCGGCCCTGGTCCTCGTAACGCTTGAGGGCGGCGGAGGCGAGATACAGCCAGCTCAGCACGTCCGCGAGACGGCCGGAGAGTTTTTCACGCCGCTTGAGGCTGCCACCCAGCACCAGCATGGAGACATCCGAGACAAAGGCGAAGGCGGCGCTCATGCGCGTCAGCTGCTGGAAATAGCGCCGTGCCGGGTTACGCAGCGCACCATGCAGCGGCGTGCGGGCGAACTGCGAAGCCGTGAGGCCGAGGAACAGGCTGCGCACCGCATTGGAGATGGCAAAGCCGACGTGGCCGGTAAAGGCACGGTCGAAGGCCCCGGCGTCTTCCGCCGCCACGGCCTGCATCTCACGCAGCACAAAGGGGTGACAGCGCACCGCGCCCTGACCGAAGGTAATCAGGCTGCGGGTGAGGATATTCGCCCCCTCCACGGTGATGCTGATGGGGATAGCCTGGTAGACCCGCCCGGCGAAGTTGCGCGGACCCATGCAGATGCCCTTGCCGCCCTGCACGTCCATGGCGTCATTGACCACCGTGCGCATGGCCTCGGTGAGCTGATATTTCACCACCGCGGAGATGACCGACGGGCTCTCGCCCTGATCCACGGCGACGGCGGTGAGGGTGCGCGCGGCGTCCATCATGTAGGTCAGCCCGGCAATGCGCGCCAGTGCCTCCTCCACACCCTCGAAGCGGCCAATGGGGGTCTTGAACTGCTTGCGCACGCGGGCGTAGGCGCCGGTCGCGCGGCTCATGAGCTTGCCGGCGCCAGTGGATAAGGCAGGTAACGAGATAGCACGCCCGGCGGCCAGGCATTCCATCAACATGCGCCAGCCCTGCCCGGCGCGTGACTGTCCACCGATGATCCAGTCCATGGGGATAAACACGTCGCGGCCACGGGTCGGCCCGTTCATGAAGGCCTGATTGAGGGGAAAGTGGCGGTTACCGACCTCCACACCCGGGGTGTCGGTGGGGATCAGGGCACAGGTAATACCGAGGTTTTTCTTTCCGCCAAACTCATCGCCCAGCAAACCGTCGGGGTCGAACAGCTTGAAGGCCAGGCCCAGCACCGTGGCCACCGGCGCGAGGGTGATATAGCGTTTGTCCCAGTTGAGGCGGATGCCCAGCACGTCGGACTCGCCGTTGAAATCGGCCCGGCAGACCACGCCGCTGTCGGTCATGGCGGCCGCATCGGAACCGGCTTCGGACGAGGTAAGGGCAAAACAGGGGATCTCCTCGCCCGTCGCCAGGCGTGGCAGATAATGGTTTTTCTGCTCGTCGGTACCGTAGCGCAGTAGCAACTCGGCGGGGCCCAGGGAGTTGGGCACCATCACCGTCACCGCCGCAGTAATAGAGCGGCTCGCCACCTTCAGCACCACCGCGGAATGGGCCAGGGCGGAGAACTCGAGGCCGCCGAAGTGGCGCGGAATGATCATGCCGAAGAAACCCTCGGTCTTGAGATAGTCCCAGACCTCCGGCGGCAGGTCACGGTCGACCTGGGTGATATGCCAATCGTCGATCATGCCGCACAGGGTTTCCACCGGGCCGTCGAGAAAGGCACGCTCATCGGGGGTCAGTTTCGGTGGCGGCGTCTCCATCAGCTTTGACCATTTCGGCATGCCGGAAAACAGTTCGCCGTCCCACCATACACTGCCCGCTTCCAATGCCTCGCGCTCGGTATCGGACATGGCGGGCATGATCTTGCGGAAGCGCCCGAACAGCGGGTCCGTAAGCCAGGCGCGGCGCAGAGAGGGCACATTGAGCGGCACCGAGATGGCGAGAAACACCAGCCAGGCCAGCGCCTGTATCCCAGCGCCTGCGCCACCCCACAGGCCCCAGGCGATCAGCAGCGCCGCCAGCAGCAGGGAGCCGGATAACAACGACCAACGCAGATAAAACAGCAGTCCCACGGTGATAACAAACAGACCAATCCAGACGATACACATGTTCTCTCCTGACTATCTCGTTGCCGACGACCCTTTCGTCGTATCCACTGTCGTCAGCGGGGCATCAGCCTCCGCCTGCCCCTTGTCCGCTGCCGCCTCCCCGACCTGCACGGGAATCATGCCATCCTCGCCGGGAATAAAGCATTCATTTTCGCCATTGCACACCACGCCCTCGGTATCCCAGGGCAACTGGCGGTAGACGGCCAGATCATTCAGCCCCAGCAGCGGATATTTAATAATTTCAAAATAGGGTGAGGTATCAAAATCGCGTGGCACATAGAGGCGGGTGTTACGCTTGTAGAGCTTGATGGTGCCGTTTTCCTCGCGGTGGATCACCGGCAAGATGGGAAACTGCACCGAGGAAAAGGCCGAGGCGATCATGGTCGAACACACGGTGCGGGTCGACAGGCCGATGTTGTGCTCGAACAGGCTGGAGCGCCAGCGGCGCGGAATGACACCGTAGGGAAGTAAAAAGCGCGCCAGATCCAGCAGCTGGCGCACATCGTATTCCTGCCCCAGGTGCTTTGCCGCAAAGGCCAGCACCCGTCCCGCATCCGTGCGCGACGGGCCTGCCGGGCGGCAGATACGCACATGTTCACCGGCGTATTTTTTCAGTGGGGAAATGACCGTGCCCTCGCCCAGCAATGGCTCGATGATGAGCTGGTCCGAGGGATCGCCATCGTACAGCCAGCTCACATGCTCACGCACGCTCTCATCTTCGATGTCGTGCAGGCGGCCCAGGTACAGCGCCGAGTGCGTCCACTGGCTCTGGGTAATGGTCTTGATCACCTCACTGACGCGCGCCCGCCCCTCCACCAGCAATACATCGCAGGGACGGATCTCAAAACCCAGGCGTTCAAAATCACATTGCGGCACGCCTGATGGCCCATTCTCACGGATGAGCCAATCGATGATCTTCCTGCCAAGCCAGCTAAACGGATTCACGCCAATATTCAGTTTTTGCCATCAAGTCTTTGCCATCATGGTTGCTTATCCATATATAACAGTAATCTGTCTTTCGATTAAGCATAGTTTGCGAAAGCGGTGTTTTCATGTCGGTGAGCAATAACCAGGGTGAAAAGTGCGATATACGTCACGCTAGAGGCTTACAGGGCGTAACGCCAGCACGACACCACAACGACCATCCCTCAAGCCTCATGCCTCAATTAAGCTATAATCCTAGAATCCTCAGTTGACCGCTCCATTTCTGATGCTAACTTATTGATATGGAAGTTATTGACATCGATTTACTACTTCACCTGCTGGGTGAGCCACGCTACGGGGTGAATTGCACGCTTGCGGTGATGCATGGCTGCGTTGCAACTCCTTGGAATAGAACAACTATT
>JAJRWE010000095.1 GCA_024276955.1 Gammaproteobacteria bacterium | reverse complement strand
TCTAACGACGAAACGATACTCATCAACCTCTCCGGCCGTGGCGACAAGGACGCCGACTTCGTGGCCGAGCGGTTATCGCTTTGAGCTGAACAGGCTTCTTATAGGGGGAGGTATGAGCAACAGCAATAATCAACCGGACTGGGCCGCCATCGCGGAGAACTTCGACCTCTGGCTACCGCAGATTGCGCCGGTGGGCGAGGTGTTGCTGGAGGGACTGTCCGCCCGGCCAGGCGACAAGATCATCGACCTCGGTTCCGGCACTGGTGAGCCTGCCCTGACCCTGGCCCGTCTTATGCGGGGACAGGTCGATATCACCGGTGTCGACAGTGCCGGGCCGATGGTGGACGTGGCGCAACGCAAGGTAAAAGACGAAGGTCTGGCCAACGTTCGCTTCATGCACATGCCGGCCGAGCAACTCGATTTTGCCGACAACCGCTTTGACCGCGCCATGTCGCGCTTCGGCGTGATGCTGTTCAATGACTCCCAGCAGGGTTTGAAAGAAATCCATCGGGTATTGAAACCGGGCGGGCATTTTTCCATCGCCGTGTGGAGCACGCCGGAGACCATGCCCACCCTGCTGTGGTCTTATGACGTCTTTAGCAAGCACATCGCCGAAGACGCCGCCCCACCGCTGCACAAGGTCACCTCCCTGGGCCGGCCCGGGGTGCTGGACGAAATGCTGGCCAAGGCCGGATTCAGTGAATTCAGCATCGAGCCCCATACCTTCCACTACCACTTCGACTCCTTCGATGCGTACTGGGACATCGTCGAGACCAGCGACATCCTCAAGCAGCAATACGATGCCCTGCCCAAGGACCAGCACGCGGCGATTCGTGAGGAGATTGCCGTGCTGGCCAATATCCACATGAATGAAAATGAGCTGGTGATTCCCCATGAGTTTTTGTTGGCCACTGGGGTGAAATAACGGCAAGTAATTGTTGGGGGTGAGAGAAACGAACCCCACTGTTTGATCAATCCTCGTCGGGTGGGCAGTGCCCGCCCTACCGACTGTAGCCGTCCTCTTTTTTTCTCTCTAACTATTTAAAGCCCGCCAACTTAAGACTCCCTCCCACCCTGCCGCTAATCCTGTGCGGCATGAATATTGCTCTGCCTCAACAAGTTAGCGTATCGCCGCCGGTTTCTTGACTCTGGTCGAGGGCTTGGCGGCTCCACTGTGGAATGTTGAAACGACAAATAGCGTGATCAACCAACAAGTCAATCTGTTTCAGCCCATGTTCCGCAAGGAACGCAAGCTGCTGTCTTTTCGCGTGCTGTTGCAGGCCTGTGCGGTGGTGTTTGTGCTGCTGATGCTGATGGTCGGCTATGGCGTGCGCCAGACCGCGCAGATGCAGGCCGACCTGCAGCAGTTGCAGGGACAGCTGGATCGGCGCGTGGCGCAGGTCGAAGAACTGGCGACGCGCCTGGCGCAACGCAAGACCGACACCAGCGCCGCCCAGGAGCTGGCGCGGCTGGAACAGGAGATGACGGCGCGCCGGCGGGTGGTGGATGCCCTGACCCGGGTGCGTGATACCTACACCCGCGGCATCTCCGGCTACATGGAGAGCTTTGCGCGGCAGGCGCCGAAGGGTGTCTGGCTGACCGGTTTCGTGGTGCAGGCCGGTGGTGAGGGGTTGGTGATCCGCGGCAGTGCCTTGCAGCCGGCGCTGGTGCCGTCCTTTTTACAGCGCCTGACCGAGGAGCCGACCCTGGCCGGAACCCACTTCGGTCTGTTGCAGATCGAACGCGAAGACAGCGCCAGCCGGTAGGTGGATTTCACCCTCTACACCGGCAGTGAGCCGCCACCGGAAGCGGAGGAGGACGGCCCATGAAGGCGCGCATCCAACAGTTGGCGGAGCGCTTCGACGCCCTCAGCCTGCGCGAGCGGGCGCTGGTGTCGCTGGCTGTGCTGGTGGTGATGTATATGGTCTGGGATGCGGCCTTGATGAGCCCGGAGCACCTGCGTCAGAAACAGTTGGTGGTCGAGATGTATCAGCTCAACGAACGCATGGTGGCGGTGGACGGGCAGTTGCAGATGCTGACCGCCAGCCTCGGCGACAGCGAAGTGCGCCGCCAGCGCCAACGCATCGCCGAACTGCGCGAGGACCTGCGCGGGCTGGCCAGCCAGCAGGCGGCGCTGACGGTGGAATTTATCCGTCCGCACCAGATGGCCGGTGTGCTGCGCGATATGCTCGGCGTCGATGGCAAACTTACCCTGCTGAAGCTGGAGAGCCTCGGTGTGCAGCCGCTGTTTCCACCCCCTGAAAATGAGAATGAGCAAGAGGCTGCTGCGGAGAAATATGAGCAGCCGGGCATCTTCAAGCACGGCATGCGGGTGAGTTTTGAGGGCGACTACTTCGCTACGCTGCAATATCTACAGGCCCTGGAAGGCATGCCCTGGCGCTTCTATTGGGACGAACTGGACTACCGGGTGACGGATTATCCGCGCGCCCGGGTGAGCATCACCATCCATACCCTGAGTCTTGAGGAGGGCTGGATCGGTGTCTGACTCGAAGGGCAGTGCAGCCAAGGTAGGTTGGGCAAAGCGTAGCGTGCCCAACATTCCTATCTATCCCGTTGGGCACGTCGCCAGCGCTCCTTTGCCCAACCTACGGGGGCAAGTTGTGGCGATGGTGCTGGCCGGCATCGTGATTTCAGGTACTGCACTGGCCGCGCCGCTGGGCGATCCCACCCGCCCGCCGACGGTGCAGTCCGCCAAGGTCCACAAGGCCGTCCTCAAGCCGCTGCGCTGGGCGCTCAGTTCGACCCTGGTGTCGGCACAGCGTCGCACGGCGGTGATCAATGACCGTGTGGTCAGCGTGGGTGAAAAAATTAATGGTGCACGGGTGGTGGAGATCCTGCCGATGAAGGTGCGCCTGCGTCACAACGGCCGCGATATCATTCTGGTATTGCTGAAAAAGAGCATCAAACGGCCATCCCGGAGCGGGAGTGGAAAACCATGAAACAGAAACAACGAGTCATCCTGAATCGTGTCGGTGTGCTGGTCTGGGTACTGGCACTGGGCGCCTGTGCCAACAACCCACCGCGCACTGGCGCCGTGGGCGAGGAAATCGACCAGTCACTGGCCGAGAGTCAGGCACAGAATGCCGTCCTGGCCGCCCAGCCCGAGTTGCCGCCGCCGGCGGTTTCCGCCGCGCTGCTGCCGCCGCTGAATGTGCAGCTGTCCGGGCTGGGGCAGGAGCCGGTGCAGCGCCGTTTCGACATCACCGTCAACCGCGTGCTGGCGCGCACCTTCTTTATGAGCCTGGTGAAAAACACCCCCTACAACATGGTCACGCCGCCGGACATGAAGGGGCGCATCAGCCTGAGTCTGAAGAATGTCACCCTCGATGAAGTCATGGAGACGGTGCGTGAAGTGTACGGCTACGAATACCGTCGCAGTGCCAGCGGTTACGAGATTCTCACCAAGGCACTGCGCTCGAAGATCTTCAAAGTGGATTATCTCAACGTGCAGCGCAAGGGGCGCTCGCGGGTGCGGGTCAGTTCCGGGCAGGTGAGCGCCTCGCGCAGTCGCAACAACAGCAGCAGAAACGGCAGTGGCGCCAGTAGCAGCACCGCCAGCAGCGGGCGGCGCCAGGTCGAGGCGGTGTCCGGCAGCGAGATGGATACCCGTACCCAATCGGATTTCTGGGCCGAATTGCGAGACGCGCTGGAGGCCATCATTGGCTCGGAAGATGGTCGCAAGGTCGTCCTCAATGCCCACTCCGGCATCATCGTGGTACGCGCCCGGCCCGAGGAACTGCGCGCCGTGGAGCAGTATTTGCAGGACACCCAGGCGGTGGTGCAGCGGCAGGTGATCCTGGAGGCGAAGATCCTCGAAGTGGAACTAAAGGACGGCTTCCAATCCGGCATCAACTGGGCGGCCATGGGTAGCAATGGCACGGACGGTATCGCTGGCGGGCAGTTTGGCGGCGGGCGCATATTTTCGGATGGCAACAGTAATCTTGCCGGCCTCTCCGATGTGTTGAACCCCGCGAATCCGGATGCCATTGGCGCTGCCGTGGCCTCGGCCTTTGGGGGTGTATTCGGTATGCGTCTGACCAGCGGCAACTTCACCGCTTTCCTCGAATTCCTTGAATCCCAGGGCGACGTGCACGTGTTGTCCAGCCCGCGAGTCTCCACCGTCAATAACCAGAAGGCGGTAATTAAGGTGGGCACGGATGAGTTCTTTGTCACCGACGTTAACACCAACAACCAGCTATACGCCGGCAGCTCGACCACCAACCAGACCTTCAACGTGGAGTTCACACCCTTTTTCTCCGGCGTGGCGTTGGACGTGACGCCGCAGATCGACGACGAGGGCTTCGTCACCCTGCACATCCACCCCTCGGTGAGCGATGTGAAGGAGAAGATCAAGCAGATCGATTTTTCCGAAACCGAATCCCTGCGGATGCCCATGGCGGTGTCGACGATCCGTGAGTCCGACAGCATCGTGCGTGCGCGTAGCGGGCAGGTGGTGGTGATTGGCGGGCTGATGCAGAACATCTCGCGCGACAGTACCGTCAGCGTGCCGCTGCTGGGCGACCTGCCCATAGTGGGTGGCCTGTTCCGTCATAAGCAGAAGAGCTACGTGAAGAGCGAACTGGTGATCCTGTTGCGTCCGGTGGTGGTGGACAACGGTCAGGTGTGGGACGACGAACTGCAACGCATCACCGAACGTTTCGGCGGGCTGGACGAGCTGACCCAACTGAATGTTCAGCCGGATGACGCCGGGCACTGACGCGGAGGGTGTGACCATGTATCTCGAACACTTCGGCATGCAGGAAATGCCTTTCTCGCTGACCCCGGACACGGAATTTTTCTACAGTTACGGCGCCTGGCAAGAGGCCTTCGACGTACTCATGGTGGCCCTGCGCAGCGGCGAGGGTTTCATCAAGATCAGCGGTGAAGTGGGCACTGGCAAGACCCTGTTGTGCCGCAAACTCCTCGGCAGTATCGATGAGGACGAATTCGTCACCGCCTGGCTGCCCAACCCCTGCCTGACCCCTGCCGCCCTACGCATGGCACTGGCCGATGAGCTGGGTATCCGTTACCCGCGCAACCAGGGCCAGCACCGCCTGCTGAGCCTGATCAACGAAGCCCTAATCGACATCAATGCCAGCGGCCGCCGCGTGGTGGTGCTGCTCGATGAGGCTCAGGCTCTGCCCGATGATGCCCTTGAGGCCCTGCGACTGCTGACCAATCTGGAAACAGAAAAGAGCAAACTGCTGCAGGTGGTGCTGTTCGGCCAGCCGGAGCTGGATGAACGGCTGGCCCGGCCCGGCCTGCGCCAGCTGCGTCAGCGCATCAGTTTTTCCCACCGCCTGCAGGCCATCGACCGTGATGGCCTGCCGGGTTATCTGAATCACCGCCTGCTGGTGGCCGGCTACCACGGTAAACCCCTGTTTAAGGCGGAGGCGCTAGCGGTGCTGTTTGCGGCCAGCCGGGGTGTTCCGCGCCTGATCAACATTCTCGCCCACAAGTCGCTGATGACTGCCTTCGGGCGCGGTCTGTCGACGGTGGATCGGGGTTGCGTGGCCATGGCCTGCACCGATACCGAGGGCGTGACGCCGGCCCCCACCGGGCTGCTGGCCCGCCTGCGTGCCCGCCGGGGCATGGCGCTGGCGGCCGGGCTCGGTGCATTGGCGCTGGTGGCGCTGATGGTCAGCGCCGGAACGCTGGCATGAGCCTCATCAACCAGATGCTGCGTGATCTCGAAAGCCGCCGCGCCGCGCCGGCAGCGGCCGGCGGTGGCGTGGCCTCCCTGGCGCTGGCGGCGCAACGCGCGGCGGAGGCCACTACACCAGCCGCGCCGGCGGGCAATGATGGCCAGACGGGCGGCGCCCAGCGCTGGCTGATTGCGGTCATCGTGTTGCTGGCGGCGCTGCTGGGCCTGCTGCTGTGGTCGTCGCAGCCGCCCTGGCAGGAAAATATGTCGCCCGTCAATGCGGTGGTTGCCGACCCCGTGCTCAGTGTGCCGGTGGTGGCGATGACGGTGGCGCCGGTGGTCCCCGCTGCGGCCGCGCCCACCATGTCAATGGAGGCCGTCGAGGTCGTCGAGGCCGCCGAAGCCATCGCGGCAGCGCCGCCAGCCACCGAGGAAAACGCCGTTGCGGAAGCGCTATCCCGTCCCGCGCCCGCTGAAGCGCCGGCCCCCAGTCCTCAGTCCTCAGACCTCAGTCCTGAACCCCCGGTTCCCAGTCCTCAGTCCTCACCCCTCAGTCCTAAGCCCTTAGTCCTCAGTCTTCAGCCCCCCACGCAGGCCCCGGCTATCGATACAGTGGTCAACAAACGCATCCGCCCGCTGAATAATGAGCAACGCGCCGAGCAGGCCCTGCGCCGTGGTGTGGGTCTGCTCGGGCAGGGGCGTCAGGCCGAGGCGGAGCTGGCCCTGCGGGAGGCGCTGCAAATGGCCCCCCGGCAACTGCGTGCCCGCGAGACCCTGGCGGCGCTGTATTTCAACAGTGGCCGCCTCAGCGAGGCACAGGCCCTGCTTGCTGAAGGTGTGCGTCTGTCGCCCCGCGCCGCAGGGCTGGTGCAGTTTTATGCACGCCTGATGGCAGACCAGGGTGAATTGGATACGGCGCTGACGGCCCTGCAGCGGGCGCGTCCGCCGCTGGAGGAGAACCCCGACTATCACGCCCTGCTGGCGGCCCTGTATCAGCGTGCCGGCCGGCACGAAGCGGCGGCCTGGACCTATCGCCAGCTGCTCGCTCAGCGTGGCACGCAGGCCGCATGGTGGATGGGGCTGGGTATCTCGCTGGAGGCGCTGGGTGACACCGCGCCGGCACTGGAGGCCTACGTCAAGGCGCACCAATTGGGTGCTGGGCTGAATCCGCAGGTACTGGATTATCTGGGCGGCCGTATTCGCGTGCTGGCACCTCGTGCGGCGGCCATAAAGAAAGCTGCCGATGCAGCAAAGAAAGAGGAATAAAGCGTGGCGCAGCTGAAACGCATTCGGCTCGGCGACCTGTTGGTCGAGCACAAACTGATCTCCGAGGCCCAGCTCGAAGACGCCCTCACGGCGCAGAAAAAGACCGGACGCAAGCTGGGCCGGGTGCTGATCGAGAACGGTTATGTCAAGGAAGACGAGCTGCTGAATCTGCTGTCGCGCCAGCTCAGCCTGCCCTACGTGGATCTGGCCAGTTACCAGTACAAGCCCGAGGTGGTGAAGCTGATTCCTGAAACCACCGCGCGCCGCTACCGTGCCCTGGCCCTGGAGGAGACCCCGGACGGCCTGCTGGTGGGCATGGCCGATCCCACCAACATCTTCGCCTACGACGATCTGGTGCGGATCCTCAAGCGCCCCATCAAGCTGGCGGTGGTGAAGGAGAGCGACCTGCTGCACGGTATCGAGCAGGTCTACCAGCACGGTGACGAAATCCAGACCCTGGCCAGCGAGATCGATGATGATCTGGCGGAAAATGTCTTCGACCTGGATGCCCTGAATCGGGCCGTCAGTTCCTCCGATGCACCGGTGGTGCGGCTGATCGAAACGGTGTTTGAAGATGCCGTGTGCGCCAAGGCCTCGGATATCCACATCGAGCCGGACGAACATGTACTGCGCATCCGCCGTCGTATCGATGGTGTGCTGCAGGAACAGGTGATGAATGAGAAGGCCATCGCCCCGGCGCTGGTGTCGCGCTTGAAGCTGATGGCCGGGCTGGACATCGCCGAGCGCCGCCTGCCGCAGGATGGCCGCTTCAATATCAAGCTGAAAGAC
>JAJRWE010000094.1 GCA_024276955.1 Gammaproteobacteria bacterium | reverse complement strand
CAGGGTGGCTTCTTCTCGCAGGGTCAGCTTTGGATCCGTGCCGGTGCACAGCTCCGAAAAATAGTTTGATGGCGTTCCAATGCCGATAGGCCCCGGAAGCGGTGAATGGGTCAGCGCCAATGTGCCATCGTCAATGGGGGGGGGATGCCGGTCCTATCCCGAGTGGTCCTGGAATTCTGCTGCCTGCCATGGTTAGCTCCTGTTTTTCCGAATGAACGTAGTCATGATAGAAGATATAGACATCCCAGCCAAATTTAAGCCGGGGCTACTATTTAGAGGGTGATTGTGCGCACGGCGCACACTACTGGCTAAACCATCTTCAGATTTTTGCTGTAGGGTGGACTGTGCCCTCCCTACAAACTTTCGCGACTGATGCCCAAAGGATGCAATGGATAGCTTCCGTCACTCAACAACCACCCGCTAAAGCGGGCGGGTTAGTCTTACGGACTGAAAGTCCGGATACAGATCGACAGACCCGTTTTGAAATCCAGCCGGGCAATAATTCTCAACATTTCGTGTAGGATGCCGGTGAGCGGTAGCGAACCGCATCAGTCGAGAGCAGTGACGCCGACGATCACCCGTGCCGGGCGCTTGATAACACGCGAACGATGCGGTTCGCTACCGCTCACCAGCATCCTACAGAGACTGAAATAATCTTGTTATCACACACGATCTGCAACAATCCGTGAAACTCCACCAAAAGCAACGCCCGACGCTTAAAAACCAACCTGAAACTGAAACCTTTACTGATTACCCAACTTCTGTGTATCACTGATCGTTTGCTAAAAAAATGGTAACTGAAAGCTGAGCGGCTAAAGCCGCTGGCTTTAACCTTTTGATGGACAATAAACCAACATATTCAGCGATCAGGTTAATATTCTCAGCATTCCGCGTGGGTGTGGTGAACGCGGATAATGTCATTGGTAATATTATGACTTTAACACCTTAAGAAACTTCCCCTGGCAGGACCTATCCCACGTAACGCTTTGGGCATTCCAGGATTACTTCGGAATCCAGTGGTTTCACAATATCCTGGATGCCGGAACAAGTCCGGCATGACGATGAAAAGTTAATGGGACAACGGTTATTGGTTATTTTCTGTCTGAAGGAATATCCGATGAATTCTCATAGGGGTGTATTAATCTGAGTTGTGGGAAATAAGTTTTATATTTTCCGGAATCCCTGGTTATCAGATCAAACTTTGATATAGATGCATGCGCCCCATTAAAAAAATCAGGTAACGGCGATGTTTTGTTCCCCTTGTTTTTCCTGTATTTGAGAAATGCTTTCCCAGTAAGAAACAATGCTTCACGGGGCATTTCCAACACTTTAATGTCAAGCCCTGAAATAGCACTTTCAACTTCTTCTATGCTGTCAAAGCCAATTGAAATTTCTGTATAAACAATGGAGTTAATGTATAGCGTATTGGTTTGACTATATTTCTCTAGTATTTTTTCCGACCAATCAGCCCAATTAATGTCATCGGTAAATAAATCCAGCAACACACACGAATCGATGAAAACACCGTTCATTATTCCCCCCTTGTAAGGTTCATAATTTCATCGGTAGACATTTTCGCCGTCGCTATCCCCCTGAATTTTTTAAATTTCCCTGTTTTATCAGGCTCATCAGTCTTGACGATATAAAATCGCCCACGATCCTCAACAAAATCAATTTCAGTTTCGGGGGCTATACCTAAAGCCTCCCTCACACCTCTTGGGATAGTGACCTGCCCTTTCGTTGTAACGCGCATGATTTTGCACCTCCAAAGAATGTAATACCATTCTAGTATTACATTTTGCGGTGTCAAGTTTTGACTTGAAGCGGCATCAGTCACGGCTGACGCCCAAAGACCGCAATGGGCTCTCCTGCAAAAAAATCGGTATATTCAGGGGTTATCGTGCGCATGGCGCACGCTACGGACAGGTATCGTGGCCCGTGCCACACTATGGATGGGCATCTCCCTGTGAATTCCATCACCCTGTCGCACACTGAATAATTGCCATATTATCAATATTTCGTGGGGATACGAGAGGAAAAACAAACTACCCTGCAGAAAGCTATTTCGCTGCACGAAAGCGGGGTATTTATATCATCACGTCACTCCGCGAACGTCTACATGGATGTAGGTGCCAGGGCAACGCAGGATGCTAAAGCCAAGGCCGGAGTCCAGGAACAATCGTAGGCAATCGGGGACAGACCAACACCCTGCGCAGAATGCGAGCCAACCGCGTGGGCACATAAAACATGCCCGCCCTACTTGGCTTAACCTTTTTTTGTCCCCTTCTTTAAATCGCTCGACATAGAAACAATCACCGGATAAGGAAACGGCACGGGCCCACCCGGTGCGGGTGTCTTACAGACATCAGGAATCGTAGATTTCGCGATTCCCCATACTCCCCTTATGCACCAAAGAATTAGACTTTCCATTCACATGAATAGTCACCGCCATCAGGCAATGCTCCTTTCCTGGTGAGGCTGGCGTTAGCCGCCCTCTTCCCCCGCCGCTGGCACTGGGCGCGGTGCGTGACCACGGTATTCGATGTCTTCACAGCGCAGGGGCAGGAAGGATTCCGGCGGGTTGTCGTAGGCTTCGCTGTAGCAGGCGGCGACGCCGCTGGTGACGACAATTGCATATACCTGCTGGATCTGCGGCAAGGTCCAGCCGAAATCCAGCATGATAGCAGTGCCATAGGCGGCGAGATTCATGCTTTCGCCCTGGATTTCCTGCATGTGTTGTTCGACTGTATAAGCAAACCGCAAGCAGGGACCAACCACCAAAGCCAGCTCTTTGCTGACCCGCTCCATAGCGACGACACGCTCATCACCCGTTGCCAGCGGACGCCCATAACCTGGAATAGAAACCTGTTTCCGTTTATTGCCCACCCAGTTCCTGATTGTTTGGGAAGCATCCTTTCCATCGGCGTATTCCGCAAGCCCTTTGCTAAGAAAACCATGAACTAGTGAAATTGTTCCCGGCCCATACATACGCGAATCAGAGGCAAGTATACCTGCGGTAATCCCGGCCGCTGACGACGCACGAAGTGTCCCTCCAAGAGCGCCTACCTGGTTACACCAGATACGGCTATCAGGAAAGCTCATACATTGATAGAGGGCCTCGCCCCAACGGCCAACTGAGTCAGAAGGCAACTCCCCGGTAATATTCAGAATCAGCGACTGAAAATAGGTGACCTTGCCCACCAAGTCGTCCAACAGCGAATAACCAGAAATATAACCCCCCCTGCCAATGACCCAGCCGCCCTTCCGACTACGAATAATGCCCCGTCGCTTATCCCACAGTGTGCTTCCGGATGTCACAATGCCACCTCTATGAAATAGTGATCGTCGTCGGGAAAGGGCATGGCCGTTCTCGGCTGATTGGCCAGCTCAAGGCCATGGGCGAGCAGGCCCGGGGCGGCGGCGATCTGGAACAGGCCCGCCCCGGCGCGGGGATGAAAACCGAGATCCAGAAATACCACGGCGGCCACCGCGGGCAGCAACCAGCCTCCCTGCTCCGCCTTCAAGGCTTCGGCAAAACGGCTACCCCAGTGCAGGGCCTCCCCCGCCCCCGGCAGGGTCTGCAGCTGTTCGGCCATCGACAGCGGCTGGGGATCGATGCCACCGAAGCGACTGCCGAAGCCGGGGGCCGCGCGCCAGTCCCCTTCCGCCGGCCGCTCGCAGGCGGCCAACCGTTCCGTCGCCACCACCTGGGGATCCTTGTTTCGCTGCCGTCGCAGGAAGGCCATGGCGGCCGTCACCTCGCCGCCACCGAGATGATTTCCCCCCAGCACCGAGAGGGCAATGGGCAGGATATGCGCCGGATCGGTCTTGCCCACCCCGGCATTCATGGCCGCGCGGGTCGCCGCATGGCGGGGGCCGGGGTTGCTCAGGCCGATCAGCAGGGTCTCGAACAGGCGCCCCTGGTCCGGGGTCGGCAGCTCGCCGCGCAGGAGCAGGAACAGGACGTCGACAAAGCTCCGCTTCCGCATCAGTTCGCCCAGTTCGTAGCCGTGGTACCGGCAGGCCTGGCTGAGGTAGGGGTTCTCCGTGCTGGGGGTCTCTTCGCAGATGCGGGTCGCCGTGCGCGCGGTAAAGGGTTCATTGCGGCTCTGGATCTGTCCGCGGTCAGGTTTGTCTGTGCTCATGCGCCGTTAATGTCCTTCAACAATTCTCAAATTACTGGTGCAGGGTGGGCCCTGTCCACCATCATATTCTTTCCTCTGCTTTGGTATAAACCAAACCTCATTCCCTTTTGCCGACAGCAATTACGTATATCACTATTTCATCATCATTAACTTCGTAAACCAAACGATAGACGGCTGACTTTAGCTTTATTTTATAGACGTTTTTAAATCCCCTAAGTTGACTGGCAGGATTATGCGGAACATCCGCCCGCTCCTTTAGTTTTTTCTTGAATTGCTGTTGAATCGGCGGAGCCAACTTTTTCCATTCTCTTAAAGCACTGGGCAGGAACTTGATTTTATAGCTCATCAATATTCACTTCTATTGCATCTTCTTTTTCTCCAGCCCGCCCTTTTACTATTAGAGCCAGCTCAGAATCCTCTAATTTATCCATCAACCATTCATAGGTTTCTGCTGGAATTAAATATGCCGCTGGCACGTTATGATTAAGAATAGCGATAGGAGCACCTTCGGCTTCGTGTAACAGCGCAGTAGGATTTTTCTTTAGCTCTGAGATACTTGCAGAACAACTGGATAAAATCTGCCTCATAAGAACACCTCGAATAGGCCTGTATTTAACACTAAACATAGGTCTTAGTTGCGGCTGTTTCAAGGGGTTTCTACGGGCCTGGAAGTGACGTGCACAATATCCTATTCATGAGCGGTATAGGGTATTTGGGACGTGTCCGGACAACCCCTATCGTCATGACGGACTTGACGATGCACTGTCAGCGGGACAGCACTGATATTTTGTGGAGAGGCTCAAACCGAAAACGGTCTCGAGGCGCATGCGCTGTGCTGAAATCGCCCTTAGAAATGGAGCTTTATTGTCGCGCTATAGCTACGCCCTTCCAGGGGATAATCATTGGGGATGGCTTGGGGGCCGGGCTCCCGGCGATCCTGGTCCAGCAGATTGCGCACCATAAAGCCCAGTTCGCCCTTGCCGAAGATAGCGGTGTGACGCAGAAAGAGATCCACGGTGCGGTAGCCCGCCACGGCGGACCGGGCGTCGCCGGCCGACCGTTGCCGTGACGAAATCCAGTTGAAACGCCCATCGAGGGTCCATTGCGGGGCAAAGCGCCAGTCCCCGCGCAGAAAGAACTGATGGCGGGGAACGCCGGCAACCGCCTCATCGGTGGCCGTATCGCGGGCATCCTGAAAGGCATAGTTGCTGCGAATATCGACGGAACGGCTGATATCCCAGGCCAGCTCCCATTCGAGACCCTGCCCCTTCTGACGGCCGACGTTCCCGGCAACGGCGGTCCCGCTTCCCGCGTCCACAAACTCGATGAGATCCTTGATCTCGTAGCTGAACAGATTCACCGTGGTGTGAACATCAAAGGTGGGCTGATAATCGAAGGCCAGCTCGACGGTCTCGATGGTCTCGGGTTCCAGATTACGGTTGCCGATGGCCACCGGGTTGTTCTGGTTGAACAGCTCCTGAAAGGACGGCGGCCGGAAGGCGCGGCCGTAGAGCAGCTTGGTGGTGAGGTTATAAAGGGACTGCCAGACCAGAGCCAGACGGGGATTCACGGTACTGCCGAAATCGGAGTAGTTGTCGTAGCGCACGCCGGCGGTGAGATCCCAGTCGGGGGCCAGCTGCCACTCGTCCTGCAGGGACAGATAATAGGCCCGCCGCTCATGGTCGCCGATGAAGACATTGGGCGTGCCGGTGACATCGGTCAGCGTGCCATCGACCGCTGGCTGGCTGCCGTCGATCACGCCCGGGCCGAAGTTCTTCGTCTCACTCGCCTGCAGGCGCCCCAGGGAGGCGCCCATGCCCAGCCGCAGGCGGTGGCGCTGCAGGGCGGTATAGAACAGGCTGCTGTCCAGCCGCCAGTGCTGCTCGTCAATGGCGGGATTGCCGATGAGGCCATAGGGAAAGTCGACGATGCCGGCCGGGCTTGCGGGGTTGATATTACCGTCGTTGCCGATGGGCAGGCGTGTACCGGCGGGGAACAGGCGCTGGCGGGAGTCACCGCTGATATCCATGTAGCTGAGCGTGGCCCTGAGGCCCAGATCCCGGGCGAAGTCCGGGTTGTCGTAGGTGGCATCGGTGAGATAATTACTACCATCGCCTCTTCCACCAGGATCCAGCGCCTGCGCCAACCCCGGCCCCACGCCCATGTCCTGCAGGCGCCAGTTCCACAGGCGCAATCGCCAATGATCGCGCTTTGCATTGAGGCGCACATCCAGGCGCTTGCCCCGGGTATCCAGGGAACCGGGGGCCAGGGATGCCGTGGTGCCCAAGGCACGGTCGAACAGGGTCTGGGCATCCTCTTCGATCACCCGCCCGTCATCGCCCTCGGTCTGCCGGTATTCCAGATAGAAGGCCAGCTCCGTTTCACCCAACTGCTGCCCGTGCAGCAGGGCGGTTCGGCGGGTGCCGAAGGAGGCGATCTCACCCCGCACCTCGGTGCCGTCGATATCTTTCGCGCCCTTGGTGATCACATTGATGACCCCGGAGAAGGCATCGGCGCCATAAATAGCCGAACCGGGGCCGCGAATGACCTCAACGCGGGCGATGTCTGTCACGGGAAGCGTGCTGAGGGAACCCCGATCCCCCTGGAACAGTTGCGTGAGCGGAACACCGTTGACCAATATCAATACCTGGGGATTGGTATCCGTGCGGATACCGCGGATGGCATAAATGGGTGTCAGGCGCATCGAAGAATAAGAAACATGCAACCCCGGCACCGATTCCAGCACCTCATCCAGATTACGGGCGCCCATGGCCTCGATGTCCCGGGCGGTGATCACCGTCGCCACAGCGGGGGCGCGCGAGAGCGGCTGCAGGCCACCGGTGGCGATGGAGATCATCTCTTCGTCCATCATCATGAGGGCATCGTCTTCATCCAGCGGCTGTGCCGCCAGAGGGGCGGCAAACAGCAGTGCGCTGCCGAGAATCAGGGGAAAGAGATGTTTTGGCATTGCCGTGAAACGGACAAGGTGTGCAGATTTGGTCTTATTTTGCATACAGCATAACCCGAAAAGGCATTGTTTCCAGCCCGCAACAACGCGGCATACGGATGGGACGGCATAGCATCAGCGGCCATTGATCCTCAGACTTTAGTCACTTCAGCCCGTCCGTGTAAACCATTCGTTGCATTTTTTTCCCATTTGCCCGCGGCAGCCGAAGATTCCAGTTAGGTATAAAGGCGCCTGCGATTTACCTGAGCATTCTGGCAGGTTGTTGAAAAAAAGCGTCCAGCTTGAATGGCACTTGCTTAAGCCGAAAATACCGTCATTCCGGGCGGAACGAAGTGAAGACCCGGAATCCAGAGTGTTTGAAACGACGCGCATTCTGGATTCCCGCCTTCGCGGGAATGACGGCATTTCAAATCCCCCATGAAAACAAAGCTATTTGCATCCGGCTTTTTCAGCACATGATTTCAGCACGCAGCATCGGAAAAATGCCAAGGCCCTGGGCAAATGGAAAAAAGCACTTGTCTCCATCCCCCCTTAGTCGGTACTCTGCGTTACCAGTGCCAAACGGTAACAATGTCTCATTCACCGGGTCCACCTGGATCAAGTTTACCGGATGTCGACCGATAGGATCCCGCAATGATTCAAGGAATTGCTGAATCGGCTGTCAGGATTCAGAGTCTGCTTTTACCAGCATATCTCAGCGATTACTGACCCAAGCCTCGCATGCCTAGGGAAGCCCTGTTCAATTCATGGAAGCCGATCTTGCGGCTGAAACCGTCCCCCACCGTGTTACAAATCCGTCCCTCCATACCTGCTGCGGGCAGCCATCTGCACCCAAGAGTGGCCAGCCATGAATCCGGTCAATAAGCGCCGCATTCACCCGCGTCCCGCCCATTCCCTGAGCTGGGCGTGCGCCGGGTTGCTGTTATTGGCACTGTGGCCATGCAGTGCCTCGCTGGCGGTACAGCCTCGTATCACGGTCATCTATCCTGAGGCCAAGGGAAGCTACGCTACGCTGTTCGAGAAGATTATCCGTGGCATTGAAGAGACGACCGGGGGCGCCATCATTCCCCTGGCGGTGCCCCTTGAGCCTGATATGAAGGCCCTGCAGCAGAGCATCGAACAACAACCTAACGATGTGATCATTGCCTTGGGACGGCGGGGTATTGAGACCGTAAAGGCCCTGCAGCTGAAAACGCCCGTCATTGCCGGCGGTCTGCTGTCCATGTCCACGGCTGACATGAATGCCTACCCGGCGATCAGCCTGCTGCCCAAGCCTGCGCTGCTGTTCCGGCGCCTGCATGCGCTGGCGCCGGAGATACAACGCGTCTATCTGGTCTATAACCCGGAGCGGCACCAGTGGCTGCTGCCGTTGGCCAAGGCGGCGGCAAAGCAGCGTAAATTGATACTCATCGCCCGCCCGGCGACGAATATCCGCAGCGCCGCCCGCCTCTATCGCGAACTGATCAGCGAGATGGAGTCTGGCCGCGATGCCCTGTGGCTGCTGCAGGACAGCACGCTGACCGGCGACACCTCGCTGCTCTCCTATCTCCTGCAAGAGGCATGGCAGCGCCGCCTGCTGATTATTTCCAGCAGCCCGGCCCATGTGCGACGCGGTGCGCTGTTCTCCCTTTACGCCAATAAACAGGGGCTGGGACGAGACCTGGGCCGCTTCGCCCTGCGTGTCATCCAGAATGGCATCAAGCCCGGCCTGCGGCCGACCAGTGAAGTGAATATCGCCGTCAATCTGCGTACTGCCAGCCACCTTGGCCTGAACATCTCCTATCAACAACAACGCCAGTTCAATCTGGTATTTCCGCGCCCCTGATCATGGCCTCAGTTCACCACAACAGTTCGCCACCCCCCAAGTCAGCCCGCAGGCGCAGGCGTCCGAATTTTCGCCGCCAGCTCACGCTCGCCTTCACGCTCGGCATCGTCTTCCTGGCGCTCATCTCATCGCTCGCCGCCTCTTTGCTGGGCAGCAGCCGAACCCGGGACAACCTCATCGAGCAGGGTCAGCAGATCACCCGCAACCTGGCACGCCAAAGCACCCTGGCGCTGCTCTATGGTGAGGGCGAAAACGCCCGGGATGCGGCCCAGGGAACGCTGGAGTTTCCCGATGTCCATTATGTCGCCATTCATGATCTCACGGGCGCATTGTTACTGGAGATGGGTGACTCCAGCCTGGAACACCCACCCCAACATCTCGATATCAGCACTATCAAGGCGTTGCAGATCGTGGAGACCCGTGATGGCTGGTTTTTCACCGCCCTCGTGCAGACACAGGTGAGCAGCGACCTCGCTGAGCTGGCCCCGGACGATCCCGGGCCGGAATTGCTGGGCTATGTTGAGGTCGAGCTGGGCAAGGAGGCATTGAACAGAACCATCGCCAGCATTTTCATCAGCAATATCGCCATATCCCTGACCCTGGCCGGCGTACTGCTTCTGGTTCTGCGTCACATCACGGCACGCCTGACCCGCCCCCTCGATACCCTTTCACACATCATGAGCGAGGCCGAGAGCGGTAACCACAGCACCCGCGCCGATGACCACAAGGGCCCCCAGGAGGTCGCCGTCATCGCCCACGCCTTCAACCGTATGATGGATACCATCGCCGAACGGGATCGGGAACTCCGGCAGCAGAATGTCCTGCTGGAGCAACGGGTCAACGAGCGCACCGCAGAACTGGCGGTCGCCCGCGACGAAGCCCTTCTCGCCAGCAAAACCAAGAGCGAGTTTCTGGCCAACATGAGCCACGAACTGCGCACCCCGCTCAATGCCATCATTGGCTATAGCGAGCTGCTCGAAGAGGAATTCGCAAACGCGGGGGACCCGGCCACCCTGGATGACCTGAAGCGCATCAGCGGTGCGGGCAAACATCTCCTGACCCTGATCAACGATATCCTCGACCTGTCCAAGATCGAGGCCGGCAAGATGAAGCTGGAACTCAGCAAGGTCGAGGTCTGCACGTTGATCGACGAGGTGATCAGCACGGTTCTGCCGCTGGCGAAACAAAACGGCAACCGGCTGAGCGTCAACTGCCAGGCCGAGGTCACCACCCTGCACAGCGACCCCCTGCGCCTGAAACAGGTCTTGCTGAACCTGCTCAGTAACGCCTGCAAATTCACCGAAAACGGCCGGGTCGACCTGGATATACAGACGGTCAGGCAGAACCATCGCCCGTGGGTCGAGTTCGCCATCCGCGATACCGGCATCGGCCTGACCGCCGAGCAGATCGGGCAGCTGTTCCAGGATTTCGTACAGGTGGATTCATCGCCGACGCGAAAATATGGCGGCACCGGCCTGGGCCTGGTCATCAGCCGCCGCATTTGCCAGATGATGGGCGGCGACATCAGCATCAAGAGCACACCCGGTGAGGGATCGGTATTCACCATTCGCCTCCCCTATGACACGGCGCCGGGCGGTGAGGTTGGACCTGAGCCGACTGAGCTATAACGCCAGTACGTGGGACGGGCACGTTTTATGTGCCCACGCGGTTGACCCACATTCCGCGTGGGCATGAACAGACTGCCCACCCTACGGCTACATCCATGTAGGCAAAGCGCAGCGTGGCCAACATTTCTATGCGCCCCGTTGGGCACGTCGCTACGCTCCTTTGCCCAACCTACGGGATATCTTATTCGCTGCCAGTACAGTCGGGTGGGCGCGCTTTATGTGCCCACGCGGTTAACCTACGCTTTGCCTAACCCACCAAGCTGGTGGACAGCGCTCGCCTTACCAGCCTCGCGGAATAACACCGTTTTTCCAGCAGACACAAAAAAGCCCCGGCACCCGTGGGGCCGAGGCTGATCTGTGCGGAAATCGCCGGGCTCAGGCGTCTCCCTTCTTCCTGTCAGCCATCGCGTCCTTGACCATCTTCTGCAGCTCACCCTGCTGGTACAGCTCCAGGGTGATGTCGCAGCCGCCGATCAGCTCACCGTTGATGTAGAGCTGGGGGAAGGTGGGCCAGTCGGCGAAACGCGGCAGATTCTCGAAGACTTCTGGATCCGACAGCACGTTCACATAGGAAAATTCTTCACCGCAGGCGCCCAGGGCCTCGGCGGTACGGGAGGAAAACCCGCATTGCGGCAGTTGTGGTGTGCCCTTCATGTAAAGCACGACCGGATGGCTTTCGACCTGTTCTTTAATGCGTTCCAATACGTCCATCTTGCTCAACCTATGTTCGATTCAGTAATTCGCTACATGGGGACTCCCTGCAGCAATTTAAAGTCTACCCCACAATACCATAGTATAAAAGTCGGACTCTCCGGCGCCTATTCCGGCGCCGTGTCCACATTACGCTGCAGCCACAGTTCCAGCAGGGCTAGGTGCCACAGCTTGCTGCCCTGCAGCTTGGTGAAATATTGATCCGGTGCCGCCAGCAGCTTTTCCACATAGGCACGCTCGAATACCCCGCGCTGTCGGCAGGCGTCGGAGTTGAGGATATCACGCATGAATTCGAGGAAGTCACCGCGCACGAACTTCAGCGCCGGCATGGGGAAGTAGCCCTTGGGGCGATCGATGACAGAATCCGGGATCAGCCCGCGGGCGATGCGTTTGAGCACATGCTTGCCGCCGGACATGAGCTTCAGCTCCGGCGGCATCTGCATGGCCAGTTCCACCAGCTCGTGATCGAGGAAGGGCACGCGTGCCTCCAGTCCCCAGGCCATGGTCATGTTGTCGACACGCTTGACCGGGTCGTCGACGATCAGGGTAGTGACGTCGAAGCGCAGCACGCGGTCGAGGAAGGTGTCGGCGCCGGGTTCGGCAAGATGTTCGCGCACCCGCTGTGAAGTGTCGTCGTCGCCACGGTAGGGTTCGGTGACGGCCTCGAGGAATTCGCTGTGCGGGCGGTCGAAGTAGTGGCGGGCGAAACGTTCAAGGTCGGGGCCGCTGTCGGTATCCATCTGCGGATACCAGAAATAACCACCGAACACCTCGTCCGCACCCTGCCCGCTTTGGACCACCTTCACGTCCTGCGAGACGCGCTCGGCAAGCAGGTAGAAGGCCACCGCATCCTGCCCCACCATGGGCTCGGCCATGTTGTCGACGGCCTCCGGCAGGCGCGGCAGCACCTCGCTGTTGGGGATGTGGTACTTAGTGTGGCGGGTCTGGAAGTGTTCCACCACCACGTCGGAATACTCGAATTCGCTGCCGGCCTCCTCGCCCACGTCCTCGAAGCCGATGGAGAAGGTGCGCAAGTCCTGCACCCCCGCCTCGGCCAGCAGGCCCACCAGCAGGCTGGAATCCAGACCGCCCGAGAGCAGCACCCCCACCGGTACGTCGGCCACCGTGAGACGCCGCTCCACGGCCTTGCGCAGGGCATCGTGGATCAGCTGAATCCATTCCTGCTCAGATTTCGGCTCGGCGGGGCGGGAGGCGTTCAGACGCCAGTATTGCTGCGTCCGCATTTGCCCGTCAGGGGTGACAGTCAGGGTATGGCCGGGGGCCAGCTTGCGCACGCCCTTGAGGATGGTATGCGGCGCCGGGATCACCGCATGCAGGGTGAACTGGTGGTGCAGGCCCACCGGGTCGATGGCCTTGTCCACCCCGCCGGCGGCCAGCAGTGCCTGCGTATTGGAGGCAAAGCGAAAACCGCTCTCCGTCTGCGAATAATAAAAGGGCTTGATGCCCAGGCGGTCACGCGCCGCGAACAGACGTTGTCGGCCTTCGTCCCAGAGGGCGAAGGCGAACATGCCGTGCAGCCGCTCGACGCAGGCCTCGCCCCAGTGGCGAAAGGCCTTGAGGATCACCTCCGTATCCCCCCCGGAGAAGAAGCGGTAACCCGCCGCCTGCAGCTCCGCACGCAGGGCCTGGTAGTTGTAAATCGCGCCGTTGAATACCAGCGACAGGCCCAACTCTTCATCTACCATGGGCTGATGCGAACGCTCGGACAGATCGATCACCGACAGCCGTCGGTGGCCGAAGGCCAGTGGGCCACTGACGTGCACGCCCTTATCGTCCGGCCCGCGGCGGGCCAGCCTCTCATTCATGCGCACGATGGTCGTCACCTCGGGAGGCTGGCCGTCGAAACGCAATTCACCGCAAATGCCACACATGTTGCTGTCCTGAAATGGAAAACGGCATTCTACCCGAAACCACTGCCGGCAAAATATTCGCCACGGAGGCACGGAGTACACGGAGTTTTCCCGTTATACCACTCTGCGGTATCACAAGTTCAATGGCTTTCTCTGTGCCCTCCGTGTCTCTGTGGCGAATGAACAAACCCGGTGGTATCGTCGTTGGGCATGAAATACGTCGCCATGCTCTGCCTGCTGCTCACCGCCCTGCCCCTGCGTGCCGGGGCGGCCGAGATGGACTTTGACCGGGTCATCGCCGGTATGCAGGCCACCGCCGCGCAGGTGCGCGACGCCACCTACATCTTCTACAAGCAGGAATACGCCGACGGCGAACAGCAACCGGCCCAGCGCATCGCGGTAAAGTACCGTGCCCCCGGCGACATCTACATGAAGTGGCTGGGGCCGGCCTATGAAGGCCGCGAGCTGCTGTTCCGCCCCGTCTGGAACGACGACCGACTGCGCATCAGTCCCGGACGCTGGCTGCCCACCGTGAGCCTCAATCCGCAGGGCGGCCTCGCCATGCGCGGCAATCGCCACAGCATCCACGCCCTGCCCTTTCCCGCCATCGTGCAAAACTTCGCCGATTCGGCAGCACTGGTCGCGGCCGATCCCGCGCTGCAGGCACAGGTAAGCGACCTCGGCGAACAGCACCACTTTGGCGAGGCCGGCCACTGCTACCGATTGCGATTACCCAAGGACCACGAACCCCGCCTCTACGCCGCCGAGGTCATGCTCTGCGTCAGCCTGCGCACCGGTCTGCCGCTGGTCATCAAGAACTGGGACGTGGAAGATGGCCGCTTCCGGCAAGTGGAGGACTATGGCTATGAAAATGTGCAGGTGAATGTAGGGCTGGGCGACGACGACTTCGACCCGGACAATCCGGAGTACCATTTCTGACCTGGGTGGTTGTTTCCTGTCAGGTATTCAACACGGCGCCTCCACAGCCAGACCGGTAGGGTGCCGATGAGCCTGTGAACCGCATCGATCGAGGCAGATCTGCCCGACCACCGAGATCCCGCTTCACGCGAACGATGCGGTTCGCTACCGCTCACCGGCATCCTACGCAGAGAGGACATTCTCGTTACACCGCTCTGCGGTGTAACGTAGTGCCACGAAAAATCTGTTGTGGGTGGTGTGGCGCTGAGCGCCACAAGATGTGTAACACCGCGGAGCGGTGTCACAAGTAATTCATCTTTTCTTTGCGCCCTTTGCATCTTCGCGCCTTTGCGTTGAAAAAATGCTCTCCACAACCTACCAACCCCATCCCCCGCCTCCCGGCGTCTCCACCGTGAGCCGTTCGCCGGGCTGCGCCTCGTAGCTGACCTTCGGCGGCAGTGCTTCGCCGTTGCGCAGGTTACGCCCCGGCGTGGCATCAGCGCCCCCCTGCAGGCCCCAGGGGGCATGGGTGCGGCGTTCGGTGAGCAGTGTCACGGTGGTAGGGGCGAGGAATTCGAATTCGCGGATCAGGCCGTCGCCACCGGGATGGCGACCAGCGCCGCCGGAGCCGTCGCGCAGGGCATAACGGCGAATACGCAGCGGGTAAGTGCTCTCCAGCACCTCGATGGGGGTGTTGAGGGTGTTGGTCATGTGAGTCTGCACGGCGCTGAGGCCGGGGCCGCGCGGGCCGGCGCCCATGCCGCCGCCCATGGTCTCGTAGTAATCCCACTCGCCGCCTGCGACGCGGGAGCCCATGGCGAGGTTATTCATGCTGCCGTGGCTGGCGGCGGCAATCCTGTCCGGCAGGGCCTGGGCCAGCGCACCCAGCACCACGTCAACGACGCGGGTGCTGGTCTCGACGTTACCGGCAGCGACGGCGGCAGGGCGGCGGGCGTTGAGCAGGCAGCCCTCCGGGGCCTCTATCTCGATGCTGCGGAAGCTGCCGCTGGCGGCAGGGGTGTGGGCCGGCATCAGGCAGCGGAAGGCGTAGTAGACGCCGGCGGCGGCCACCGACAGGGGGCAGTTGATGTTGCCGGCAGTCTGCGCGCTAGTGCCGGTGAAATCGACACAGATGTGATGACCACGGACGTGAATACTCACTTCGATGGACAGGTCGGTGTTACCGCAGCCGTCGTCGTCCATCCAGTCGTGGAAGCGGTATTCGCCGTCGGGAATGGCCGACAGGGCGCTCTGCGCAAGACGCTCGGCGTAGTCGTTGAGCTGCTGCAGACCGTCTTGGTAGGCCCGCACGTCGTCGCCGACTAGCGCCCGCAGCCGTGCCAACCCTGTTCGATTGGCGCTAACCTGTGCGGCGAAGTCGCCCCGCGACTGCTGCGGGTTGGCGGTCACCCCGGCGATATGATCCAGCATGGCCTGATCCAGCTCACCAGTGCGCAGCAGGTATGAGGGCGGGATGATCAGCCCCTCCTCATCCAGCCGACGGGAGATGGGCATGGAGCCGGGGGTGCTGGCGCCGATATCGGCATGGTGGGCGCGGTTGGCGACGAAGCCCACCAATTCGCCCGCCACGTGCAGCGGTGCGATCAGGGTGACGTCGGGCAGATGGGTGCCACCGAGGAAGGGGTCGTTGAGGATCACCATGTCGCCGGGCGACCAGTCCACGTCGCGCACAATGCCCCGCATGGCGTAGGCCATGGAGCCGAGGTGCACGGGGATATGCGCAGCCTGCGCACAGAGTTCACCGCTGGCGTCGAACACCGCGCAAGAATAGTCGAGGCGATCCTTGATGTTGGGTGAAAAGGCGGTGCGTCGCAGCACCGCGCCCATTTCGTCGCATACCGCCTCAATGCGGCTGGCGAAGATGCTGAGTTCGATGGCGTTCATGATCCTAGATTAATCAATTGACCGCTTCGAGGTAAGTCTAAGCTGAAGTTCCTTTCTACGAAAGTCGAATTTTTCCAGTAATATCAATTTGATATTCAATAAGCGACCTGCAAGGTCCTGTCTACACTCTGATCTTTTTCAGTAACTGAAAAGCCTTTTGTTGGGTCGGCGTGGGTTG
>JAJRWE010000093.1 GCA_024276955.1 Gammaproteobacteria bacterium | reverse complement strand
TAACAGGTATCGTAGGTGCGGCGACCGGCGTAATCCAGCACAATGGCCTCTTCGGGTACGCCCAATTGCAGGGCGTAATCACGCATGGCGCCCGGCTCGTTATAGTCGACGAAACGGTTGTCGCCGCTCATCAACAGTTTTTCCGCTTTGCCGCTGAAATACAGGTCGGCGGCGGTAGCGATCCGATCGCGCAGAATGGGCGTTGGGCTGCCGTCGCGCCACAATCCTGCGCCGAAGACGATTGCCACGCGCTGCGGCGGGACGTCGTCTGTGCTGTAGATGCGTCCACGGCTGGAAAGGGTGGTGGTCAGGCGCGAGATGGACAAAATCACGATACCTGTCCCGGCAGAGATCAGGAGCAGTTTTATGCACATTTTGATATTCCGTTTGAACATCCGCAGATTTTACCATGCAGAAAGCCCCTCATTGCCGAGGCATGAGGGGCTTGTCTTGTGTGCTGGTTGGCGGGAGGTCAGACGATTTTCTCGCGCATTTTGGAACTGAGATAGTCCATGCTGGCTACGACGATGGCGATAGCCAGCATTTGGGCGCTGGCCGCGCGGTAGTTGAGCAGGTTGATATTCTGCTGCAACAGGAAGCCGATACCGCCGCCGCCCGCGAAACCGATGATGGTGGACATACGCACGTTGATGTCCCAGCGGTACATGGTGAAGGAAATGTAGGGCGGGACGATCTGCGGCACCACGCCGTAGACGATGGTCTGCAAGCGGTTCGCGCCTGTAGCCTGGACGGCTTCAATCGGCCCGGCCTGGATGCTCTCGACTTGCTCGGAATATAGTTTGCCAAGCGCGGCGATGGTGTGCAGGGCCAGGGCCATCGAACCGGCAAACGGGCCAATGCCTACCCAGACGACGAAGACAATCGCCATGACCAGCGGTTCGATGGAACGCAGGGCATTGAAAATCGTTCGGGAGCTGTAGTAAACGACCATCCCGGTCGGCAGGCTGGCTTTGGGGTGGACGGTCAGTCCCAGCACCAGACCCGCAATGCCCCCGATAATGGCAGCGTAGGTGTGCAGGGCCACGTAATTCCTGAATTCGTAGAACCAGTTGAGTATTGCCATCAACAGGAAGAACAACAATGCGCCGGCAGCCACTGCGAGCACGGTTTGGAGTATGCGGATCAGGGCCTCAGGCGTGCGTCCCAACACGATGCCCAGGCGTCCGGCCAAACTGCTGAAGACGCCTGCGCTCGCCAGTGCGACCAGCGCGATGATGATCATGTTGAGGATGTCACTCAGGTCGCGCAGGAAACTTCCCAGGAAACCAAATGAGCCCATGTGGCCTGCCAGGTAACCGCCGCCGGTCAGTCCGAGATAAGAGATCAGGTAAAGCGTGAGCACAAAAGCAAAGGAGACGCCTATCAAAATGATCGTCCTGAGCGTCCGCACACGCAGGGGCGGCCTGGTGTGTTCCTGCGGGGGCAGCGCCACCCGAACGCCCAGCCAAATCAGGAGCGGCAGGACGATAAAACTGGCCAGTATATACAAGGGGTTGCCAGTCAGGAAGCCGCTGATGACGGATGCCCAATAAGCCGCCTTGATGCCAATATAAATGCCAACAGGGATGAAGAGAATGGAAAGCGAAGTGCTGATGAGCGTACTGGAAATGTCCTTCATCAGGTTGCGCGCCGCCAAGAAGCTGAGCGGAATGGCAAGCAGCGTGCCGAAGGTGGTCGCCAACAGCGCCAGGAAGACGGTTTCAATGATCTTGTCCCAGGTGTCGTAGGCGGTCCTTGTCAGGTGTGGAGCGCCAATATTGTGCCGGGTAATGGTGCGGATTTCCTGCACCTTGTCATTGGGCCGGTTCGAGAGGCGTATTTCCGCCTGGAAATAACCGTTCTGGTCCACTTTCATTGTGCCAAGCTGCAAGCTGACGTCGCTGTCAGCCGGCATGAAGTTTATCGGGCCTGTGCTGAAGGGATCGAAGTTGAAGCCTTCGATGATGACTGTCTCACGCGGGTCGGCGCAAGCGGGCGTCATGACAAGGTAAGGGCCGCTCTTGTCAGGCTCAGGCGGGGTAAATCCACTTTCAGGGCAGGGAACCATGACCGGCAGGGAAACTGTAAATTCAGTTTTCTCGTAGGCGAATATTTCCGGTTTTGCCAGGGCGCGCAGAATACGGACCAATTGCGTTTGACGGCGTTCGGATTTTGTCTCGGCGAGATTGACCTTGGTGACCTGGAAGCCATAGGCATAGATGACCAACGCTGCCAAAATCCCCAAACCCAGCCCGAGAGAACGCATGAAATTGGGTTTCTTGTTTTTCACACCTGCCTCCTGTTTACCCGACCCGCTCGGCATCTTTGCCGTAGATCTCTTTGAATTTGGCGTCGTCGATCTTATCCGGCGGCCCCTCGAACATCAGCTTGCCTTCGTTGAGAGCGACCACACGGTCGGCATAGCGATGCACCAGATCAAGAAAGTGCAGGCTGCACAGCACGGTGACGCCGTCTTCCTGGTTGATCTTTTCCAGGTATTGCATGATGCTGTGCGCCAGAACCGGATCGAGACTGGCAACCGGTTCGTCGGCCAGGATGATTTCCGGATTCTGGATCATTGCCCGTGCGATCCCGACCCGCTGCTGCTGGCCCCCGCTCAGTTCATCGGCGCGGCTGTGGGCTTTGTCTGCAATCCCGACCCGCTCCAATTGCTTGTAAGCATTTTCGATGTCGCTTTTGGGGAAGCGGTTGAAGATGCTCATGGCCGGATTCACGTATCCCAGACGCCCGGACAGGACATTGGTCAGCACGGAGGAACGATGGACCAGGTTGAAATGCTGAAAGACCATGCCGATCTTGCGGCGAATGGTGCGCAGTTCATCGTCGGATGCCGCCGTGATGTTGATGTCGTTCCAGTAAATTTCGCC
>JAJRWE010000092.1 GCA_024276955.1 Gammaproteobacteria bacterium | reverse complement strand
CAACGCAGCCATGCATCACCGCAAGCGTGCAATTCACCCCGTAGCGTGGCTCACCCAGCAGGTGAAGTAGTAAATCGATGTCAATAACTTCCATATCAATAAGTTAGCATCAGAATGGCGCGGTCAACTGAGGATTCTAGGTTTAAGTTAGGCCGTAAAGCCCGGAGAAACACAGCATGAGTTCAGCCCACAAACCGACCGACATCAAACTGCACCAGAAATCCCGCGTGCTGGAGATCACCTTCGACGACGGTACACACTTCGAACTGTCCTGCGAATATCTGCGCGTTTACTCGCCTTCCGCGGAAGTGCGCGGCCATGGCCCCGGCCAGGAAGTACTGCAACTGGGCAAGGAAAGCGTCAACATCACCGGCATTGAACCGGTGGGCAATTATGCCGTCAAACTGGAATTCGACGACGGTCACAACACCGGCATCTATTCCTGGGATACGCTTTACACCCTGGGCAGTGAACAGGAGGCCCTGTGGGCCGAATACCTCGAACGGCTGGAAAAGGCCGGGCACCAGCGCAAGGGGTGACAACAGGTTTGTAGGAGCGGGCCATGCCCGCGATGAAATAAATATCACTACAGAGCTTGTTGTTGCGGACATTGTGGGCACGATGAGCCACTCCCACAGTTGACTGAAAAGTTGCGGGCATGGCCCGTCCCTACACAGGTGACGGCACCCGGTAATCGAAGAGAACACCATGAGCCAACAACACGACAAAGACACCACCCACTTCGGCTACCAGGAAGTGCCTGTCGAGGAGAAGGTACAGAAGGTCGCCGGCGTGTTCCACTCCGTGGCCGACAAGTACGACGTCATGAACGACCTCATGTCGCTGGGCATCCATCGCTTGTGGAAACGCTTCACCATCGAGCACAGTGGCGTGCGCGCCGGCCAACGGGTGCTGGATATTGCGGGTGGCACCGGCGACCTCGCCGCCAGGTTCTCACAACTGGTGGGTGACAGAGGCGAAGTGGTGCTGGCCGATATCAATGCCTCCATGCTCTCGGTGGGGCGCGAGCGTCTCGTCGACCGCGGCGTGCTGGGCAACATCGACTACGTGCAGGCCAATGCCGAGTGTCTGCCCTTTCCCGACAATCACTTCGATTGCATCACTATCGCCTTCGGCCTGCGCAATGTCACCGACAAAGACAAGGCCCTGCGCTCCATGTACCGCATCCTCAAGCCGGGTGGCCGCCTGCTGGTGCTGGAATTCTCCAAGCCGGTCACGCCGGGGCTGAGTTCGGTATACGATATCTACTCCTTCAAACTGCTGCCGATGATGGGCAAGTGGGTGGCCAATGACGAAGAGAGCTACCGCTATCTGGCCGAGTCCATCCGCATGCACCCGCCACAGGATGAACTGAAGGCCATGATGGAGGCGGCCGGCTTCGAGCGCTGCCAGTATTTCAACCTCACCGGCGGTATCGTCGCCCTGCATCGGGGGTATAAGTTCTAATGTTAAATAGTGAACCTGACTATGCCGGTTTCTGGCGTCGTGCGGGCGCGGCGCTGCTGGACAGCATTATTTTTACTGTGTTATTCGGTTTATTGTTGGGGCCGATCTATTTCACGACCGAATTCTGGAGCGTCGAAGGCATGCTCACCAATGGTCTGTGGCTGGGGTTGACCGCATGGCTGTGGGTAAAGTTTCTCGGCACACCTGGCAAACTGCTGCTCGACTGCCAGGTCGTGGATGCACAGACCTTTGAACCCCTGCGGCTGCGGCAGGCGGTGTTGCGCTATTTCGCCTATATCATTTCACTGTTGCCGCTGGGGCTGGGTTTTTTCTGGATAGCCTGGGACAAGCGCAAGCAGAGTTTTCACGACAAGATCGCCAATACCGTGGTGCTCCATGAAGCCGGCCTGGAGGCAGACGACGAATCGCAGAAGACACTGTCGATGCTGATGGCGGAAGTGCGATAACGGACACTGGTTTGCTCATCGGCACGAAGCGCACGAAAAAGGTATTGTAGGAGCGGGCCATGCCCGCGATATTGTCAACCACGTCCGTGAACCATCGCGGCCATGGCCCGCTCCTACAATTTTTGTAATGATTCATCCGGGGAGATCGTAATCCGTCGCCATCCACCGGAATATCCCAATCCGCGTGGACTGAATAGCTGCAAAACCTCTAACATGAAACAGATCCCAATTATTGTCACCGCCACCCTCGAAGCCGCCGTCAATCAAGTGCTGGCGCTGGATCCGGATACCGTGGCGCGTCTGCGTGAAATCAATGGCAAGGTCATCGCCATCGAATTACAGGGTCTGGACGTCACCCTGTACCTGATTCCCACCGATGCCGGCCTGAGCGTCTTCGGCCATTTCGAGGGTGAGCCGGACACCACCCTGCGTGGCACGCCCGTGGGCATGTTGCGCATGGGGCTGGCGGAAAATGCCAGCGATAGTTTCTTTGCCGGTGATGTGGAGATCAGCGGTGACGTCGAACTGGGCAGTCAGTTCCGCGAAATTCTCGATGGTCTGGACATCGACTGGGAAGAACACCTGTCGCATATCACCGGCGACGTGGTAGCGCACAAGGTTGGCAGTTTCGTGCGCGACGCCATGCAGTGGGGGCGCAAGACCCTGGATACGCTGGGCCACGACGGTGCTGAATACCTGCAGGAAGAAAGCCGTGACCTGCCCAATCGTTTCGAGATGGAAGAGTTTCTCGCTGCGGTCGATACGTTGCGCACGGATGTCGACCGCCTCGAGGCCCGTGTCGAGCGCCTCGTTTCCCGCCGCAAGAACAAAGAGAATCCCCAGTGACCAGATTTCGCCAGGCCCTGCGCCTCATGCACATCAATTTCGTGCTGGCTCGCAACGGCCTCGACGACTTGGTGTTTCGCACCCATCTTTTCCGCCCCGTAAGCTTCGTGCGTTTCCTGCTGCCATGGCACTGGTTTCGCCGTGAGACGCGCTCGCGTGGCGAACGCATCCGCTGTTCGCTGGAAGAGCTGGGGCCCATCTTCGTCAAATTCGGTCAGATTCTCTCCACGCGCCGCGATCTGTTGCCCGACGATATCGCCGATGAGCTGGCGCAATTACAGGACAACGTACCGCCCTTTCCCGACAGTGAGGCGCGCGCCATCATCGAAAAATCGCTGGGCAAGCCGGTGGGCGAGCTGTTCGCCCGCTTCGACCAATCCCCGCTGGCCTCCGCCTCTATCGCCCAGGTGCACACCGCGCAGCTGCACGACGGCCGCGAAGTGATCGTCAAGGTGGTGCGGCCTAACATCAAGTCGACGATTCGTCGCGATCTTGCACTGCTCTACACCCTGGCCGGGCTGGCCGAGCGTTATTGGGCCGATGGCCGTCGTCTGCACCCGCGCGAGGTGGTGGCGGAATACGACAAGACCATCATGGACGAGCTGGACCTGATGCGCGAGGCGGCCTCGGCCTCGCAGCTGCGCCGTAACTTTGCCGCTTCCGAGAAACTCTATGTTCCGGAAGTGCACTGGCCACTGACACGCCGCGATGTAATGGTCATGGAGCGCATCAGCGGCACGCCCATCGGCGACATCAATGCCTTGCGCGCGCAGGGCATCGATTTCAAGCGTCTGGCGGAAAATGGCGTGGAAATCTTTTTCACCCAGATTTTTCGTGACAATTTCTTCCACGCCGACATGCATCCCGGCAACATCTTCGTCGAACCCTCCGGCCGCTACATCGCCGTGGACTTTGGTATCATGGGTACCCTCAGTGAGGCCGATCAGCATTATCTTGCGGGCAATTTTCTCGCCTTCTTCCGCCGCGACTATCGCCGCGTGGCCGAGTTGCATGTGGAGTCCGGCTGGGTGCCGGAGGATACCCGGGTGGAGGAACTCGAGGCGGCCATCCGTACCGTCTGCGAGCCCATCTTCGAGCGGCCGCTGAAGGATATTTCCTTTGGCCATGTCTTGCTGAATCTGTTTCAGGTGGCGCGCCGCTTCAACATGGAAGTCCAACCACAATTGGTACTCCTGCAAAAGACCCTGTTGAATATCGAAGGTCTGGGTCGCCAGCTCTACCCGGATCTTGATCTATGGGAAACCGCCAAGCCCTTCCTCGAACGCTGGATGAGCGAGCAGATCGGTTTTCGCTCCTTTGGCCGCGTGCTGAAAAAGAATGCCCCCGAGTGGGCGGAAAAGCTGCCGGAGATTCCCAGCCTGCTGCATGCCTTCCTCACGCAGGCGACGCAGGTCGGGAAACATGCGAAGGACAACAATAACGAGACCCTGCAAAAAATTCGCTGGGAGATCCGTCGTGCTCAGCGACGAAACTTCCGCGCCATTGTCGGCAGCGGCTTCATTATCAGCGCCTCTGTTATTTACGCCTATGCCGATCCGACCTCGACCACCATGCTCGGTAATGCGCCGCTGCTGACCTGGATGCTCGGTGGTCTGGGTGGTTTTGTGCTGATCTTTTCCTGGCCCTCGCGCGGTAACTGAGCAGCACTGGATTGCCTCACTGTAGGAGCGGGCCATGTCCGCGATGAGGGTTTGAAAGATACAAATACTGACACTGTGGGAGCGGCTTCGGCCGCGAATGAAGTCTATTTTCTTCGCGGCCGAAGCCGCTCCCACAGTGTCGACAGTCTCACAAAGCCATCGCGGGCATGGCCCGCTCCTACCGGCTGTTGCGGCTATAACTCCTTGCTTGTGCCACCGTTTTGCGGTGTCACGCATCCTGTGGCGCTCAGCGCCACTTCAGGCATGGCGAATATTTTCACATCGAGTCCGTTACACTGCAGAGCGATGTAACGAGTACCCTGCCTCTGTGGTGAATCAGGCCAACAGCCACAATATGGCGCCATACCGTGCCGCCTTCCCTATCGCAATAAACACCAGCGCCGGCCAGAAACCAATGCGCAGCCAGCCGGCGGCGACACATAATGGATCACCGATAACAGGTAACCATGACAGCAACAGCAGCGGGCTGCCGTGCCGTTCGAGCCAGCGGATAGCGCGTTGTTGCGATGGCTTGTGCAGGCGCCTGGCCGGCCAGCGTCTCGCCAGCAGCCAGCCGATCAGCCATGAACTCATGCCGCCCAGGGTATTGCCGAGGGTGGCGATGGCCAGCAGAAGCAGCGGTGTGTGGGCGTCGTACAGGCGCAGGGCTGAGAGCACCGCCTCGGAGCCGCCGGGCATCAGGGTAGAGGAGATAAAGGCGCTGAGGAACAGGCCCCACAGTCCCCAGT
>JAJRWE010000091.1 GCA_024276955.1 Gammaproteobacteria bacterium | reverse complement strand
GGTCCCCCATTATTTTTATAGCCACAGTCATCCTCGGTCCAGTTGCCGCTTTGCTTGAAAGTGACCACGTAGAGCTTGGCGTTAAGGTAATACGGGCCGTTGACATAGCCGTCCCACACCCAGTTGGGGTCGGTATACCGGTCGATGACGGTCCCCGGTGGCTGGCCGGCCTCCGCGCCCACATCATTCAGATTGATCAGGAGTGCCTTGTTTTTCCAGCCGTGGGGTACGGCCGCATGGCAGTTGCTGCAGGCAAACGTGCTACCAAAACCGCCGGATGCAGGGGCACTGTTAGCAATATCGGCATGCATGATATGGAGGTTGACCCTGGAGGTGTCAAAGGGCGTGTAGCCGCAGCCCACAAAACTGATTCCCTGGGAGTCCCTGAAACCACTCAGGCCAGGGGTGGTGTTGTTGGGGTTGGCGTAGTCGTCCCAGTTGTGGCACTTGAAGCACAGGTGATCCTTGGTGGTGCCGGACACGCCCTGCTGGACATACCCCGTACTGTTGTCCCAGGGGCCTTTGAGGAGGAAGTTGTTATTCGAGCCATGCGGCCCCCAGGGATTTCCATTCTCGCCACCGCTTGGCTCCACGGTGCCCGCCGCCGTGTTCGAGCCATGGCAGTCGGAGCAGTACATGGTTTGGTTGCCCACATTGGTGCCCGCGGAATCATCCCACGGCGTCAGGAAGTTGGAGGCATCCATGAGACGCACTGCGGCGGTGCGGCCCGTGCTGTCCATGACCGGGTGCCAGGAGCGATGATTGTTGGTTGCATAAGCAGGGACAGCCCCGCCAGACGTCCCGGACGTGCCTTCGCCCTTGTGGGTGGCGGGTGCCCGGAATTCCATGGCCTGATTGGTATAGTGGGTCACGTTGTTGGTGCCATACGGCGTACCGCCGCCCGCTGTACCGAGTATAGGCGGTGAATCATAGGCATAGTTGGAATGGCACTTGAGACAGACCTGGTACTCTCGCGTGACATAGGCCTGGTTCACGTCGGTCGGTCCATTGATCGGCGGATTTCCCCGTTTGACCTGAAAATCGAACGGCTCGACGGTGAATTCATCGGAGAGGTAGACGGGCTCGACCCCCCAGGCGCCGCGTAGTACGCCGGAGGCGATGTTGCTGTGCGGTGCGCTGTGGTCGTGGGTGCCGGCGCTATCCGGTGTCGCGGGGTCGTCGTTAAACTGACGGTTTCTGATGACGCGATGCGGGTTGTGGCAATCGGTACATTCGGCGTGGCGGTTAAACAGATTTCCTTTCCCCAGATTGGCCGGAGATTCCAGGAAATCCTTGCCGCTTCCCGGCAAGGTGCTTGAGCCGATGTCATGTATTTCTGCATTTGCCGGCTGCTCAAAGCTGACGATCGGCATGTGGATGGCGAGCGAGAAGTCAGTCTTGATATCGGGAACTTCCGTGCCGAACCCCTGGCTCGTTAGCGTGCTGCCATCACCGGAATGGCAGGCATAGCAGGTTTCCTCAATGGCGGGGTCTCCACCCTGCCTGGCCCCGCTGGTGGTTTTGGGGCCGTCCGTTCCCTCTCGTAACAGTCTTCTTGAGCCTTGTACCGAATGCGTGTCGTGGCATGCGAGACAGGCCGATTCCCAGACTTGTGTGCCCAGCGGGAATTCCCGCAGCGTGGCCGCATTGGTCGAGTATTGTTCGTTGGCAACCTGCTCATCGGCATGCGCTGAACCTACCCACCCCGCCTTGTCGTGACAGGCGAGACAGATAATGTCCGTTGTTTCATTGAATAAAGTTGTACTCGGAGAGACCTTTTGCAGCCGGTTGAGTCGCAGAAATTTGATGTTTTCGTTCGCATCCGTGCTGCGGATGTGTGGATCGTGGCAGCTGATGCATTGAACCTGGCCCTGTTCCAGCGGTACGGCTGGCAGGATGCCGCTGGATCGGGTGCCCAGATGGGATGTGAGCTGTGGATCGCGCAATTCTCCGTCCGCGGCAGCCAGGGCGGAATCGAATGTAAACGAGATCGGGTGATCATTGCTAAGGTCGGTGCCCAGGCTGCGGGTGTAGCCGGTCGTCACCCCTTCGCCGGCGGGCATCGTCGTGCCCCCGCCCTGGATGTTCATGTTGATGTCTGGTGTGGCCGGATCCTGATCAGTAAAAGTGGCGTTGAGCACGTTGACGGAGCCGATGGCCAGCGATCCATCATGGCAGGAAAGGCATAATTTGGACGTGCCGTTGGGTTGGCTGGCCGTTGCCTCCATGGAGGTGGAATCATACGGGATGTAGGTTTCCCCCGATAATTTGCGATTCCAGAGCGGCCCGACATTTTGTTCGGCGGCATGGGGCGTGTGACAAAACACACAAATCTCTGATTCTGTGGTCGCTGCCACGCGGCGCGACTGTCCGCCTGGGAGGTTGGGAGTAACGGTTGCAGAAAAGTTATGGCGGGTATTCTGAATGTCTGAAACGCGATTACTCGGCAGGCTGCCCGCACTACTCACGTTTTGCAGCAGCACAAGGCATAAGAGCCACAACCAAATAATGGGAGGTGGTTTTTTGTTAAAAAAAACAGGTGTTTGCCGCTTCGTCACAATAAATCTCTTTTTGGCCGGCCTAGGAGGATGCGTAACACCGCAGATAAAACCATTTCACTACTAAAGATCGTCACAAAGGCCATAGTAGTTAATAGAAAATCGATATTCAAGGATAAGAAAGTTCTATAACTGTGGTGTTGTTCCCAGAAAATGTGGGGTATCAAGCCGGAGTGGTCCCGGACCTGCCTAATGTTACGTCGTTTACCGTGTTTGGATTGGCTGGCTCACCGCCTGCTAAGCAGGCACAATGCCGTCATTATTTTCGCTTCCTTTGCAATAATTTCCGTACCGGAGAGCCTTTGCGCATTCCCCGAATCTACCAGCCTGTTGCTCTGCGCAGAGGCCAGCTGATCGAGCTGGACGGCCAGGCGGCGGTGCATCTGACCCGCGTGCTGCGTCTGCGCGCCGGCGATGCACTGGTGCTGTTCAACGGCGAAGGCGGTGAGTTTACCGCACGGCTGGTGGAGGCGGGGCGGCGCTCGGCTCGCATTGAGGTGGGTGAATTCATCGACCGTGAGCTGGAATCGCCGCTGCAGCTGGTGCTGGCGCAGGGCGTATCGCGTGGTGAACGCATGGACTACACGGTGCAGAAGGCGGTGGAGCTGGGGGTGTCGCGCATCCTGCCGCTGGAGACGGTACGCTCCACGGTCAATCTCGATGGCGAGCGCCGTGTCAAGCGGCGGGCCCACTGGCAGGGGGTGGTGAATGCAGCCTGCGAGCAAAGCGGCCGCAACCGGGTGCCGGTGGTCGAGCCGGTGCGAGGTTTGGCAGACTGGCTGGCGGAAGTGACGGATGAGCCGGGGTTGAAGCTGGTGCTGCATCATCGTGCCGAGCAGTCCTTGGCCGAGCTGCCGCCACCGGAAGGCCCGGTGACCTTGCTTGTCGGCCCCGAGGGCGGCCTGAGCGAAGAAGAGATAGAGGCTGCACTGGCCTGTGGTTTCCAGCCTTTGCGCCTGGGTCATCGAGTGCTACGCACGGAGACGGCGGCACTGGCGGCGATGTCCGTGTTGCAGTGGTTGTGGGGGGATTATGCTGAGGACTGAGGTGCTGGAAATTCCGGCTATTTATCCTGAAACCCGGAGTTTGTATGATGGGGTCTCAATCTCTCCGGGTTGGATTCCCCGCTGCTCGCCTCAAGCGCCTATTTTTGGTGGTGCAACGAAATAATTTTATTGCCCTGAACCATTGTAGGAGCAGACCCTTGGGCTGCGATGATTTTCCCGCCCTTGGCATCGCGGCCCAAGGGTCCGCTCCTACAGCACGATACCCCGTCAGCTCGCCTCAAGCGCCTACTATTTGGTGCTGCGGGGGGGCACTGAGTGGGTGAATCTGAAAGTATCAGAAGCCGATACCTTCGCCGGTCGCCTGGCCAATCTGATCAAGGAGGGCATGTCGTATGCCGAGGTGGGGCGTGCGGTGGGGGTGTCCGGCCAGGCTGTGGGCAAGTGGGCGAAGGACGGCAACATCTCGTCCACGATGAAGACCGCGAGCGGGTGGCGGAGGCGCTGGGTCGGGTGCTGGCGGTGCTCTCCGTGCCCGAATAGGGCGTGCCTGCCCGCCTCGGGTTTTTCCTATAACCCTATTGATTTTATTTGGTTTTTCATCCCTGTTCGGGCGGTGTTGTCCGTGCCCTGAACTTGACCTTGGGCGGTAAAACGACGATCATGCCGCGTTTTCAGGCCCTGACAGTCTGCAGAGAGGTATTGACCTGTCCGCACATCGGTCGGCGTTTCCCGTAATTCATCAGGCATTGAACCCTGCCGGCGGCAGCAAAGACCCGCACCCGGGGTGTCCGATGCACTTGCCCGGCGCGCGAGCGCTGTTACGAGGCCGGCAGAAGCGATTCCGTCAGGCCGTCGGTTTCCAAAGAGGTTGGATCATGTCCCAGCAATCACAGCTCCCCGATGTCGATACTGTAGAAACCCAGGAGTGGCTCGAAGCCCTGGAAGCGGTGATCGAGAATGAAGGCGTTGAGCGTGCCCATTATCTACTCGAACAGCTCATCGACAAGGCACGTCGCTCCGGCGCCAACCTGCCCTATTCGGCCAATACGGCCTATGTGAATACCATTCCGGCCCACCTTGAGGCGCACCTGCCCGGTGACCCGGCGATCGAGGATCGCATTCGTTCCTACATCCGCTGGAATGCCATGGCGATGGTGGTGAAAGCCAACCGCAAGTCCGCGGAACTGGGCGGCCACATCGCCACCTTCGCCTCGGCGGCGACGCTGTACGACGTCGGCTTCAACCATTTCTGGAATGCACCCAGCCATGAGCACGGCGGCGATCTGATCTTTTTCCAGGGCCATGCCTCGCCCGGCGCCTATGCACGAGCCTATCTTGAAGGCCGTTTGATGGAAGAACAGCTGGACAACTTCCGCCAGGAAGTGGACGGCAAAGGCCTTTCGTCCTATCCGCATCCGCACCTGATGCAGGATTTCTGGCAGTTTCCCACCGTCTCCATGGGCCTCGGTCCGCTGATGTCCATTTATCAGGCGCGCTTTATGAAATACCTGCATCATCGCAGTCTGGCGGATACCAAGAACCGTAAGGTGTGGGCCTTTGTCGGCGACGGCGAGACCGATGAGCCAGAGACCCTCGGTGCGACCTCGTTGGCGGGGCGTGAAAATCTCGACAATCTGGTGTGGGTGGTGAACTGCAACCTGCAACGCCTCGATGGCCCGGTGCGTGGCAATGGCAAGATTGTACAAGAGCTGGAAGCGGGTTTCCGTGGCGCCGGCTGGAACGTGATCAAGGTGTTGTGGGGCAGCTACTGGGATCCGTTGCTGGCCATGGACAAGGATGGCCTGCTGCAACAGCGCATGATGGAATGCGTGGACGGCGACTTCCAGAATTACAAGTCGAAGGACGGCGCCTATGTCCGCGAGCATTTCTTCGGCAAGTATCCGGAACTCAAGGCCATGGTGGCGAAGATGTCCGACGAGGATATCTGGCGTCTCAACCGTGGCGGCCATGATCCGCACAAGGTCTTTGCGGCCTACCAGGCGGCCGTGGATCACAAGGGCCAGCCGACAGTGATCCTGGCGCAGACGGTGAAGGGCTACGGCATGGGTTCCGCCGGCGAGGGGCAGATGCGCACCCATTCGCAGAAAAAACTGCTGGACGACGAGATGATCGCCTTCCGTGATCGCTTCAACGTGCCTCTGTCCGATGAGGAGGCCACCAGTTGCACCTATTTTAAACCGGCGGAAGACTCCGAAGAAATGAAGTATTTGCACGCCCGGCGCAAGGAGCTGGGCGGCTATCTGCCGGTGCGCAAGCATCAGGCCGCGCCGCTGGATATCCCACCTCTGTCCGTGTTCCAGTCCCTGCTGGACGGCAGCGGCGAGCGCGAGATGTCCACTACCATGGCCTGGGTGCGCATGCTCAATATCCTCTGCCGCGACAAGGACATCGGCAAGAACATCGTCCCCATCGTACCCGACGAGGCGCGCACCTTCGGCATGGAGGGCATGTTCCGCCAGCTCGGTATCTATTCCTCCGTCGGCCAGCTGTACACGCCGCAGGACAAGGACGAGATCATGTTCTACAAGGAGGACAAGAGCGGTCAGATCCTTGAGGAGGGCATCAACGAGGCCGGCGCCATGTCATCCTGGATTGCCGCCGCCACGGCCTACAGCGCCCACGGCGTGAACGTGATTCCGTTCTACATTTACTACTCCATGTTCGGCTTCCAGCGCATCGGTGATCTGGCCTGGGCCGCGGGTGACATGCAGGCGCGCGGCTTCCTCATCGGCGGCACCGCCGGACGAACCACCTTGGCGGGCGAGGGGTTGCAGCATCAGGATGGCCACAGTCTGGTGCTGTCGGGCACCATTCCCAACTGCGTCAGCTACGATCCCACCTTCGCCTATGAGATGGCGGTGATCATTCACGACGGCATGAAGCGCATGTTCGCCGAACAGGAAGATGTCTTTTACTACATTACGGCGATGAACGAGAACTACACCCACCCGGTTATGCCCAAGGGCGCCGAGGAAGGTATTATCAAGGGCCTGTACCTGCTCCAGAAGGGTGGCAAGAAAAAGAAGCGTGTGCAGCTCATGGGCTCCGGCGCCATTCTGCGCGAAGTTATCGCCGCCGCCGATCTGCTCAGCGCCGACTGGGCTGTGGACGCCGACATCTGGAGTGCCACCAGCTTTACTGAGCTGGCCCGCGAGGCGCGCGACTGCGACCGCTGGAACCGCCTGCATCCCACCGAGGCGCCGAAGCAGGCCTATGTGGCCCAGTGCCTGGAAGGGCAGGTCGGTCCGGTGATCGCCGCTACCGACTATATCCAGGACTATGCGGAGCAGATTCGCAAGTGGGTGCCGGAACGCTACGAGGTGCTGGGCACCGACGGCTTCGGCCGCAGTGACACCCGCGCGCAGCTGCGCAAGCACTTCGAGGTGAACCGCTATTACGTCGTGGTTGCCGCCCTCAAGGCACTGGCGGACGAGGGTGTACTGCCGGCCAGCAAGGCCGCCGAGGCCATCGCCAAATACGCCATCGATGCAGATAAGATTAACCCGTTGTACGCGTAACGGCGGGGGAGAGACGAGAATGAGCAAAGAGATTCATGTACCCGATATCGGAGATTTTGACAGCGTCGAGGTGATCGAGGTGCTGGTTGCCCCCGGCGACAGCATTCAGGCTGAGGATTCGCTGATTTCCGTGGAGTCCGACAAGGCCACCATGGAGATCCCGGCCCCCGAGGCGGGCGTGGTGAAGGAGGTGAAGGTGG
>JAJRWE010000090.1 GCA_024276955.1 Gammaproteobacteria bacterium | reverse complement strand
GGATCGCTGCTGTGGCGAGGCCGGTACCTTCGCCGTGTCACGCCCGGACATCGCCACCCAGCTGCGCTACCGCAAGCAGGAAGAGCTGCAAAAGGGCATCGAACAACTCACCGGCGCGCCACGGGTAAAAGACGGCAACGTAAAAATGCTCACCTCCTGCCCGGCCTGCGTGCAGGGTCTGTCGCGCTATGCCGACGACACCGGCCTGGAAACCGACTACATCGTGGTGGAGGTGGCGCGCGGCCTGCTCGGCGACAATTGGCAGACACAATTCGTCGAACGCATCAAACAGGGCGGCATCGAGCAGGTACTGCTGTAATCAGAGCGCAGGACAAATCATCATGACCACAGATGACGACAACGAAGCACCAAAGAGCAAATCCCAGCTTAAGCGGGACATGCACGCCCTACAGGAACTGGGCGAGGAACTGGTCAACCTGACAGCGGAGCAATTCAAGAAATTCGAGCTACCCGAGAGTCTGTACGACGCCATCGTCGAGGCACGGCGCATCCACAGCCGCGGCGCACGCAAGCGCCAGCTGCAATACGTCGGCCGAGTGATGCGCAATGTCGATCCCGCGCCCATTCGTGAGAAGCTGGATGCCCTGCACGGCCAATCACGCCAGGCGGCGGCACAGCTGCACCGCATCGAACGCTGGCGTGACCGGCTACTGGAGGAAGGCGATCATGTACTGGAGGAATTGGTGGCGCAGCACCCGGATGTCGACCGCCAATACCTGCGCCAGCTAATGCGCAACGCCGGCAAGGAAAAACTGGCCAACAAACCGCCGCGCTCGGCGCGCCTGCTGTTTCGTTATCTGCGCGAGTTGATGGAAGAAAAAAGCTAGCGGACAGTCATACGAATGAGAGCTTTTTTCTTCCACGCGAAATTAAACTGCACACCTATTTTTTCTGGTTGCTTGCAAGCATGCTACTTTCATTACTTATCCAAGTAACGCCATCATTTTTGGATTTTGGCATAAACGGAATAGCTCAAAAGTATCTTATGTGTATTTCTGTTACATGTCTTGGCCTATATGGCTTAATTGACATGTCAACAAGGTTTGTAACATGGTAACTACTTACACCATGAAGAACATGAAGCGCATAAAGGTTTCACAGGACAAATCTTTTGATACCCTGCAATGTTTCTACACTTTTCATCGCCAATACAATCTGGCCTTCAACCAATAATCTATACGATAACCACAATCAAGGTGAACATCTTTGTACTCAACCGGTAGTGGGCACTCAAGTTGAAAACAAACTTTCCTCAATGAGAATTCATGTGCCAGGCATTGCTGATAGGTGGTCTCCAATAAGCCTGGGCCAAGCACCTTGTGAACATCAATGGCAGCACCAATGACCTGATGTGCTAATTCACTATTATCTTCCAACACTTCATGTTCTTCATGGTGTAAGTAGTTACGTAACATGAAGTATAACGGGCTGAACAAGCCGGGCGGACACCTTACCCACTGAAAGCAAGGCGTCAATTCAGCTGGAACATCACCGGAACCCGAAATTCCAGCTCCGCGCGGGGATCATTGTCCGGCATGGGCGGAAACGGGTTGGCCCGTTGCGCCATCTCCAGCGCGGCCTTGTCGAGAAAACGGTTGCCGGTGGGCTCATCCAGGCTGACCTGCAGGGTCTGACCGCTGCGGTCGATACGAATCCGCAACATCCCCCCCCCTTCGATGCGCAGCCGCTTGGCGCGGCGCGGATATTTCTTGTGCTTTTCCAGCCAGGCCACCAGCAATTGCTCGTAGCGCGCGGTGGCAACGGCATCCAGCGGCGCACTAACCGGCTCCGCTACCGGTATCGGCACGGTTTCCGGCAATGCATCGGCAACCGGCTCCTGCGGAGGCACGGGGGGCGACGGTGTTTCCTGCACCGGTTTGGGGTCGGGAAGCGGCTCGGGAATGGGCTCGGGGTCGGGAATGGGCTTCGGTTCGGGCGGTGGTTCCGGTTCGGGCTCAGGTTCAGGAAGCGGCTCAGGTTCAGGAAGTGGCTCCGGCACCGGTGCAGCAGGCTGCGGCGCGGCATTCACCGTGCTGTCCGCCACCATGGCCAGCAGATTGATGCGCAACGGCACCTCGGGAGGGGGTTCCGGCAGGCTTGCTTGCGGCGGCGCAAGCCACAGGGCCAGAGCCCCGTGCAAGGCCAGGGCAAGCACCAACATCACGCTCATCTGCAGGCGAGTGATGGGCACGGTTCCGCCTATTTCTGCAACGTCGCCAGGGCCACGTCGGTGCCCCCGGCAGCGCGAATCTCATCCATCACCGCGAGCAATTGTTGCACCTCGGTGCGGGCATCGCTCTTCAGAGTGATGGCGGCATCCGTTTTCAGCAAGGGCTCGATAGCCCCGCGCAATTGTTCCAGTTCAATGCGTTCCCCGTTGAGGGCAAGCTGCCCCGTTTGATCCAGCGACACGATAATGGGGGTGATATCGGTGACCGTGGCACTGCTCGATTCCGGCAACTCCAGCTCAATGGCCTCCGGTACCATGAAGGTGCTGGTGAGCATGAAAAACACCAACAGCAGAAAGACGATATCGATCAGCGGCGCGATATCCAGATGGGAATGGATGCGGGCCCGGCCTTCAAATTCCATGGGTCTCATCCTCGATGCGCTCATCATCGTGGGTGCCTATATGAGGGCTCTTGCCAAAATGGCGCGGCACCCGAATGCTGGCGTCCTTCATGTCAGCACGTACATGATCGACCTCGCCTTCCAGGTAATAGAAAGCCGCCATGGCGGGGATCGCCACGGTGAGGCCAAAGGCGGTGGTGAGCAAGGCCTCCCAGATACCACCGGAAAGAATAGAGGGATCCACCCGGCTACCGGCCGCCTCGAGGTTCATAAAGGCGGCAATCATGCCGGTCACCGTACCCAGCAGTCCCAGCAGCGGACTCAGGTGGGCGATGGACGACAGGCCTCGCAGCCAGGATTCCAGGGCGCGGATCTGTGCGCTACCCACCCGGCTTACTTCTGCCTCGACATCCCCGGTGGACATAGCGGGGTCGGCACCGCAACGTACCGCGCTCTCCAGCACTCGGGCGACCGGGCTGTTCTGCTGCTGCAGATTCTGCAGGGCCTGACCATTCTCATTACGCTGCAAGGCCAAGACGACATCATCAACGAATGCCGAGCGGCGCAGACCGCTGCGGGAGAACTGATACAGTTTCAACAGAATAATGGCGGTGGCGAGAACGGACATGAGCAGGAGCACATACATGACGGCCCCGCCCTGTTGAAATAAGTCATACATAATTATTTTTCCATACGCAAAAATGGGTAGCGCGCCTCCTGGCACGCCACCCGGTTACGAAACTGCTGTGGGTTAGAGGTCCATTTCCAGGCCCGCATAGGCGAACAGGGGCATACCCGGGCGCGGGCCTTCCGGCTGACGCGAGACGAGATAGCTCGCATCGGCCACATTCTGTACACCGCCGAAGAGTTTCACGCCCTCGCGGATACGGTAAAAAGCGGAGACATCGGCGACAAAGTAGGCATCGGTTTTGCCAAAGCGGGAATCAGGATCGCCGTCACCATTTTCCTGGTTATTGACATTGTTGGCGGTGGCGAAGGTCTCGCTGACATAGCTCCCGCTGATGTAGCTGCCCCAGCGTCCCGAATCCACGCCAGTGCCCAGGCTGAGGACCAGCTCAGGAATGTACGGCACCTGGTTGCCAGCCTTTCCAAAACTGAAAATAGACTCCGGATCCTTGTCATACGCAGCATTCTGCTGGGTGGCATTGGTGTAGCTCGCGGTCAGATACCAGGGGTTTTTGACCGTCCAGCCATTGGCGATACCGGCGTCATACTGGCTGGAGAATTCCAGACCATAACTGCGCACCTTGCCGAAATTCGTGGACGTGCCGGTACCGGTGCCGCCGACATTATCGATCGCGATCATATCGCTGAAGTCGGTGTAGAAGGCTACCGTTTCTACGGCCAGCGCCTGGTTGGCATTGGTGTAACGTGCCCCCAGTTCGTAGGCCAGACTGGTCTCTTCATTGATACCGCCGGTGGCGCTCTTGGGGCTGGGCGGAGAGAAACCACGATTGACACTGCCGAAACCGATCCAGGAATCGTTGAATTTGTAGGTAACGCCGAAGCTGGCGGCCCACAGGTTCATGGTGTTGGTCTTGGTTACGGACGGGGCTTTAACGCCTGCGTAGTTTTCGATATAGGTCTGATCCAGTTGCTCAACACGGATGCCCGGCGTAAAGCCCCAGGCGCCGACCTTGATGGTGTCCTGCAGGTACACGGCCAGGGCATCGGTCTTCTGCAGCCGATCACCCGCACGGCCGGGGGTGCCCGGGGTCATGCCGTCGATAGCGCCATTGGTGGCCAGTTGCGAATAGTTGTCATCCCACTGGAAGCGGATTATCTGATCCTGGTTGAAGCGGATACCGGCGGAGATTTCATGCTCTGCCGCGCCGGTACCAAAGCGATAGTAGCTCACCACGTCAATACCCTGGGTCTCGTAGTCACGGTTGTTGGCGCGCACGCGCAGGGTACAGGCCCGGTCGCCCCTCAGGCAGTCCAGTCCAGTACCGCCCTCTGCACCAGCCAGTGCAGAAGAAAGGCTGAGGCTGGTAGGGTTGCCATCGTCGTCGACCCAACCACCATCGCGCAGATCTTTGAGCTTGTACCAGTTACGCGAAAAGGTGTTCTGGTACAGGGTGGCGATCACGTCCAGATCGTCCGAGGGTGCCAGGGCATAGCGCAGGTAGCTGCGTCTCTCCTTGGTCTTGATGTTGTCGAAACGTGAAGCCGAGTAGCGCCGGTAGGGATCTGCCGCAAAATCGGCCTCACTCAGGCCCAGGTAGGTCTCATTGGCATCCAGCTCGGAGGTGCCATATTTGAATTCGAGGCGCTGGTACATGGCAGTGTCCGGCTCCCAGGAGAACTTGACCATGGGGTCGGCCTTGGTGAAACCGGTGTTATCGCCATCACGGAAGTCGTCTGTTACATCGATGGTCTTGTAGCCCTGGTTCTTGCGGAAGTAGCCTTCCACCAGGAAACCTACCTGGCCTGCACCGGTACTGAGGGTGTTACCGAAATAGCCGTGGGTACGCTGATCGCCAAAGCTGCCGTAGGAGGCCTTCAGGTAGGCGGTCTGCTGCAGCGGGATGGGGGTGGACAGGTAGTTAATCACGCCACCGGTGGTCTGCGGGCCATATTTGACCTGGCTGGAGCCCTTGAGGATCTCCAGTCCGCTCATGCGGCCCATGGTGGGCGTGTAGTAGGCGGCCGGGGCGGAATAGGGGGCCGGCGCGGTCAGCACACCGTCTTCCATCACCGTCACTTTGGCGCTGCGGGTGGTGTCCACGCCACGCAGGCTAATGTTGGAAAACAAACCGAAGCCGTCTTCTTGCCGTACATAAACACCCGGCACCTTGCGCAGCACCTGGTTAATGTCGTCGTAGTTTTGCTCGCGAATGTCCTCGGTGGTAACCGAATAGGCGGAGCCCGGCATTTCGTCGATATTGGCCGGGTTACCGATGACCATGACCTTGTCCAGGACCTTGGCGGCCACCTCATCCTTGGCCTCCACCTCATTCTTGCCGGATTCATCATCTGCGGCGCCAGCCGGTATTGCCGCCAAGCCCAGTGCAGCGATGGCGAATATGCCGCGAAACAAGCTGTTATATTTTTTCACTTTGCCACTTCCCTCAATTTACGTTTTCAGCGGATTCCGTAACATCATGACTGCGCATGCTGACAGGCCTTGATTTCACAGTGAAATCAATATCTTGCACTCTACATTTGCCCAGAAGCCACGGATTCTGGCTTCAACTTTTGCGATAAAACCGCCTTGGCTGAAGCCCTATCTCTATACACCCTGATCTTTCTATACAAAGAGCAAAGGCGGGTTGACTGGCTGGCTACTGTTTGACCCGTGCGGGTTGATTTGGCTGGCTGCATGGGATTATGACTGGATGAGACCCGCATGTAAATGAGAATCACAACTATTAAGATTGGCATTGACATTTAACTGATAATGATTATCATTTAGATTGATGGGCATAAATGGTTCTCCTGAAACCTAACCCGGATGGACTGGATAAGTCCCTTCACGAAAAAATTTTTCTACAACGTGCGCAGAAAATTATTTCTAAGGTGCTAAAAAAGGACACGATGATATGAGTTATCTGATTAACGCATGGCTGGAACACGGCGAACCCCGGCTGGGGATTGTGAACGCACAGACCGGCGTGATACAGCAGCTGTGGCGTCTCAGTAAAATCGGCGACCCGCATGGTAAACCGGTACGGCGAGAGCTGCGGAAAGAGCTGTCCCGCCGGCAACAATCGGGAATACAGCAGCTGACAAAAGAGTTATTCCTGATGGGATGTGCCGAGGATATCTCGCTGGTGCAACGGGTGCAGGCCGGGAATATGGGGGATGTTTGCCTGAATTGCGACGACGGATGTGCGGTGGATATTGCAACGGCGTTTGCGATGACGCAGTACACAAATCCAATGAAACAAGGTGCAGCATGAAAGATAAAATAACAAGCCGGCCACCCGCAAGGCAGTTACTGCCAAATCAAACGGTAGAAAAAAGCTATGACAGCCGGGATCTCTTCCGCGACAGGCAGGAGATCCTGATCAAACACGCCGGTCATGCGTACCGGTTACGGATTACCCGCCAGGACAAGTTGATTTTGACCAAATAATAGGCGGGCACTCCGTGCTCAATATCCGGGTTAACGGCTTGGCCACAGCCAAGCCGTTTTTGCGAGAGGAGACATCAACAATGAATGATCGAAAAAAACAGACCGGAATGATTGCGCCAGGAGGGAAAGCCGGGAGTAAACCCTGTGACGGCTGCTGCGATCGTTGTCGCAAGATTTCCGATGGCGTGTATGTCACGCCCTTTTTTCTCAGCAAACAGGTCGAAGAAAAGAAGAAAGGCTAGCCGACTCTGACTCAGCCATGACGAACCCTCGACGGCTGCATATCGTCGAGGATTACGGAACTACTTCTACATCTGTGACTGCTGGTAATTCTGTAATCCCACCCTGTTGATCAGACCCAGCTGTTTTTCCAGCCAGTAGGCGTGGTCTTCTTCGGTGTCCTTGAGCATGCTTTCCAGCAGCTCGCGGCTCTGGTAATCACGGCAGTCCTCGCAGGTGGCGATGGCCACCTTGAGGGCGGCGACAACCGTATACTCCAGGTCGAGATCGTTCTTGAGCATTTGCGGCACGTCCTTGCCGATGCTAAGGCCGCTACGTGTGGACAGGTCTGGTGTGCCCTCAAGGAACAGGATGCGTTCGATAAGGCTGGAGGCGTGGCCGGTCTCGTCTTCCATTTCGTGGGCGACGCGTTCATGCAGCTGGGAAAACCCCCAGTCCGCGTACATGCGTGAATGGATGAAATACTGATCCATGGCCGTCAGTTCGCCGGCCAGTAGCTGGTTCAGGACGTCGATAATCTTTTGTTCACCCTTCATGATGATTTCTCCTCGTGGTATTCGGTATGCCGTTTAGAGTTGTGATTGCTGATAGTTTTCCAGCCCCAGCTCGTTCATCAGGTGCTGCTGGGTCTCCAGCCAGTCTATGATCTCCTCACGCTCCCCCAGAATTTCCTCCAGTAGCTCCCGGCTGACGAAATCACCCAGCACCTCGCAGGCGGCGATGGCCTCCACCAGAAGCTCCCGATGGTCCAGGTTCATGTTCAGATCGCTCTGCAACATTTCAGCGACGTGCTCGCCAATAGACAGCTTGCCCAGATCCTGCAGGTTGGGCAGGCCTTCCAGGAACAGGATGCGTTCTATCAGGCTGTCAGCCTGCTTCATGTCTTCGATGGAGTGCTTGTAGACCTGCTTGTTGAGGCGGTCCAGGCCCTGGTTTTTAAAGATGCGTGCATGCAGAAAGTGCTGATTGATGGCCGTCAGCGCGTTCTTCAGGGCACGGTTGAGATAGTCGATGGTTTTGGCGTCGCCTTTCATAACAGGATCCTTTGTTCGTTTGTCGATCGGATGGGGCGAGGGATTAGTATTATTGTAGCCCGCGACAGGGCAGGGAAAAACGCCGATTTTCTAAGTGCATTGCCGGCAGCAGAGAGTTAACCGTATTGACAATCATTCCCATTAAGGTTTAGGATGGACTCAGATCGGCAAGTGAGAGGAGTTCTATCGTGTATATCTGTTTATGCAAGGCCGTGACCGACAGTGATATCCGCAGTGCCGTCGAGGACGGCACCACCAGCATACGCGGCCTGCGTGAGCGTCTGGGCTGCTCCGGCCAGTGCGGCAAGTGCGCCCGTGAGGTACGCCAGTTACGCGACCAGACTCTGAGCGCATGCGGTAAACCATGAACAAGAAACTGCATCCCTGACAGCTTCTTAATTGAAAAGTCCTGTTTTTCAACAACCTGCGAACAGGCAACCCGGACTCGGGGAATCCGGCAGGCGCTCAGGTCGTCGCACACTGCATGCGGCGATGCCCCAGAACCGGGAAATTACGCCGAATGGATTCCAGATTGCCCATGTCCAGTTCGGCCAGCACGAAGCCGGAACCGCTGGGCAGGCGATCCAGCACGCGCCCCCACGGGTCGACAATCATGCTGTCGCCATAGGTTTCGTGGCCGTTGACGTGATACCCCCCCTGCCCGGCGGCAATGACATAACAAAGATTCTCGATAGCCCGTGCGCGCACCAGGGGCTCCCAGTGGGCCTTGCCGGTGATGGCGGTAAAGGCGGAAGGAATGGCGATGAGTTCGACGCCCTGATCCGCCATCTGCCGAAACAGCTCGGGAAAGCGCAGGTCATAGCAGATGGACAGTCCCAGCCGGCCGAAGGGGGTATCGGCCACCACTACTTGATCACCTTCCTCGATGGTTTCCGACTCGACGTAACGCTCGCCATTGTCTGGCAGCTCGACATCGAACAAGTGAATCTTGTCATAGCGGGCGACGCGCTGGCCCTGGTCGTCGATCAGCAGACAGGCACTGCGTACCTTGTCGGGGTCATGCGCCGCCAGCGGGATGGTGCCCCCTACCAGCCACACGCCATGCTTGGCGGCCTGTTCATTGAGAAAATCCTGAATCGCGCCCTGGCCGTCGGCCTCACGGATTTTTACCTTGTCGAACTCAGACAGGCCCATGATGGCAAAGTTTTCCGGCAACACCACCAGCGCCGCGCCGGCATCCGCGGCCATGGTGATCAGTCGTGTAGCCTCGATGAGATTTGCATTGACGTTGGGCCCGGAGGCCATCTGGATTGCCGCCACTTTACTCATAGAATTTCCTGTTTCTTTAATTTGGCCGCCATCCCGGCGGGTGAAGTATTCAATAGTTCTGCAATTAACAGGGCTAGGGGGCGCTCTCAATCATTCTGACAGCCCTGCCTGCGCTCATTTTTTTATCCAGCAAGGCGTCGTGAGCGCCGTGTGGTTGTTCCACATAAGCGAACGACAACGCCGCTGGATGAAAAATGAGCACTGGCCCTTCGGGTTGCGTCTGAAAAAACGCCATACCGCGTTGTTCGTCGTTTATTTGGAACCACCAAACCTCTCTCCTCTCGCCTTGTCTGGCGTTTTTTCAGATGCAACAGGACTGTCAGAATGATTGAGAGCGCCCCCTAGCATAACACCTTGGAAAGGCAGTAAAAAACCAACCATTCCACCAACTCGGCGCCAACCGTCAGGCCCGCCTGACAGTTAAACTATTTTAGTTTGACAACGTTTGGCGCCGTCCAGGGGCCAGTGATGTTGTACCGTGTCTGTGTGGCCTTGTTGATCTGCGGCTCCATGATTTTTTGCACAAAAAGAATCGCCGCGCCTATTTGTGGTGTGAGTGCCAATGCACCAATCAGCGGCAGCGTTTCCGAAACCTTTGGCGTTACCGTCACCAGCTGGTCGTAGTCCTTCGCCACCAGACCCGTTCGCCCGGTGATATCCACTCGCGCCGCCGGCCCAACCATGTAGAGATTGCTGGTGTAGGCATCCCCCTCCTCGATGAGGAAATCACCCCGAATACGGTCAAAGCGGAAACCCTCACGGAACACATCAGAGAAATCCAGCAACAGGCGCCGCGGCAGAGTCTGTAGGCTCAACAGGCCAAACAGGCGGCCCGCCCCCGGATCCACATCCAACAGCTGTCCCTTACGCAAATCCATGCTCGCATGGCCACGCACCAACTCCATACTTTCATCCGGCAGCGCCGGTGAACCCGGCCACTGCAACGACAACTTTATCGTTCCCTCGCCGCCGCGAATGCTGTCCAGATAACCGAAGGCCTTCAGCGTCCTGTCAATATTTTTACTCTCGACCTGAATATCAAATTTTGAGTACTGCTCTCCACTGCCCCGCACAAACCAGCCACCACTGGCACTCAAACGCGTCTTCCTGGGGGTCAGCAACAGCTGTTTAATTTTCAGGCCATTGTGCACCGGCACCGTTTCCAGCTGCAGCCCGCCAAAGCGAAGTTGCTTGTAACGCAGGTCACCGATGCGCACCTTTAACGGCGGCAAACTGCGGGGATCCATCGTCGTCTCAGGGTCAGCTGTAAAATTGAGGGAATCGAGCCTGCAGTAATCCAGCTCGGCCACCAGGGGCCGGTGCACATCACCACGGGGGATCCGCAGCAACCCGCTCAATTCCTGGCTTTCCACCTGCGCCTGCCAGTACCATTCCTCCGGCACCACCTTCAACTTCAGGTTATGCAACTTCTGCCCAAAGACTTCGGCCTCACGCACGGCCAGATCCGTCGACAGCAACCACGCGGCGCCTTTTCCGTCGCCACTACCCAAAATGCTGCCCCAATCATCCAGGGAAAAGGTGTCCAGCCAACCCACCACGCGCAGACCCGGCTGCTCGGGCAGCACTGCTGCATCCGTGCTGAAACGCAATTCTCCGCGATGCAGGCCCATGGGCCCGCCCTCGCCAAACTCAAAGATGCCGGACAGAAAGCCGCCATAGGCCAGACGCAGCACAGGCTCTTGCGCTGGTGGAAAATTTACCCGCAGCTTCAATGGCAGCAGATCATCCGCGCCCTTTCTCAGCGGTGATGGCAGCCGCGCCACCACCCCCAGCATGGAACTCTTTACACGCAACACCGTGGCCTGCTGTGCCTGCGAGTCGTCACCCATGGGCACATCCAGACTGACATCCCATTCGCTGCCCCCCTGCAGGAGATCAGACACCTGCGGCAAATAGCGGCGGCTGAGATCAACGGCATCGAAGCGCCCCGTGGCATGAAACCGGGTCTGGCCATTGGCCGTATGCAGAATATCTATCACCACCGGCTGCCCCAGCAGATCAGCCGTCATCGCCTCGGCCTGCAGGCCGTCACTGGAAAAGTGCAGCGTGCCCCGGGTGTGGCTCAATACCTCGCCCAGTGGCGGAACGGATAAGGCATTATCATCCAGCTGCAGCGTGCCACTGACCCGGGTATCCTCCATTTTCTGTATCGGCAAGGCTAGATCCAGGCTTAGCAGACTTCTCCCTGCGACGCGCAGAATGTCTAGGTGCTGGCCAAATTTCTGCCTCAGCGGTGGGCTCTGAATCAGATAGTCCAGTTTTTCCTGGGTCGCTCCATCGACATCGCCCCGCACTGTGACAACCACCGGCTCGGCCTGCATGTCCTCAATGGCGACCTTTGCCCAGCGGATGTCCGACTGAAAGATCCTGCCGCGCTCGGCGTTGATTTCCATCGCACGCCCCCGGAACAGCACTTCGGCGCCAATACCCGATATCGGCGGCCACCCCTGGGCGTAGTCCAGCAGCGCATCCTGAACCTGAAAACGCACTTCGAAATGACCATTGCCGGCATCATAGGGAAAGTCCGATAAACGGCCGTGCAAGATCACACCCCCGGTGCTGACATGCCCACCCTTGATGGCATAATCCAACCAGTCCACCGTGTGCTCACCGAGGATGCCGGCAGGAAGATAACGTGACACCCGGCTACCATCAGCATCAGAAAAACGCCCCACCAGGGAAATAAAGGGCGAGGGATGATCCGCCGTTTTCTGTAAATCCAGCGTCACACGGGTACGGATGTCCTGATTCCCGGCGCGCAGATTTCGGGCCATCAGATGCCAACCGTCGGCGTCTGTCTGCCAGGCAATCTGGCCGCTGAGATAATCCAGCGGCAGCGGGTCGCGAAACAGATCCGGCAATTTCACCGCCAGCACCGCCCGCTCGATAAGCACCTGCCCGGCGCCATCTTTCAGCCACAATTGTCCCGCCGCATCGCTGACTGGCGGTACATCGTTCCAGGCGTTGCTGATGAGGTTTTTAAAACGAGCATAGCTTTGCAAGCGCGTATCATCACCCGTCTGCCATGTCGCCCGCAGGTCATAGATTTCGCCACGGGGATTTATGCCCTGCAATGCCTGCAACAGTTTTTGTGCAGACTGTTGCGCAACCTGCCGCCCGTCTTCAACCACGGCCCCGCCCTCTGGCAAGGTACTGGAAAGAAAGGGTAACAACTCGCTCAATCGATCGAGCCGCAGAAAGCTGACGGCCAGATCCAGCTGCGCGGGCAATGTGGCTGCCGCCCCCTCATCACGCAGTTCGTTGGGCGACTCATCTTGCAGATAGGACAGCGATACACGACTCGGCAACCAGAAGTCATCCCCGCGAATGAGGACAATATTCTAGCCATCAAAGCGCCAGCCATCTGCATCCCTTTGCCAATTTATCTGGCCAGCAAGCTTGTCCACAGAATGCCGCACCCGCCCGGCACCCTGCCCACCAGCCAGCGTGATCGCCTTCAGGTCAGCAGCGCCCCGCACCTTCTGTATTTCGCCATTTCGCCAATCCATCCATAACTGGAAATCGGCATGTTCAACACCCGTCTCTATGCCCGAAATCTGCAGCTCAGGCAAAAGCCCGGAAAAATTGATTGCCTTGCCCTCAACATAGACACGCGTTTTCCGCCCCTTGGCAGGCGCCAGCGGATCGCCTTCCATCTCCACCGACAGGCTCAGCGACTCACCGGCATACTCCGGCAATGTGAGTGAGACATCGAGCCAGTGCTGTCGGCCCTCATTGCGCAACAGGATATTCACATCCGCCAGCTGAAGCTTGGGCGAATTTGTCAGACGCTGATCAATCCAGGTGAGATCACTATCCTCGATGCGCAGTTCACCCTGGGAGAACAGCCAGCCCGTCAGCGCATCCAGATCCTGATTACCGCCTCTGTCCGCCAGGCCCTGCAGGGCGATATGACCGTCGGCAAACTTGGTCAGCGTCAGATCAAGGCCGACCAGGGTGATACCACTGAACACCACATCCCGCAGGGCAATGGACGCCAGCCAGTCCAGGCCGAGGCGGATTTTCTGGAACTGCAGTACCGCCATCTCACCACGGGCATCCAGCAGCGTGACATTTTTCAGCACCAGCGAAGGTTCCAGGCCCTGCCATTCGGCATCCAGCGTATCGATGTTCACAGGCTGGCCGATATAGTGGGACAATTCGCTCTGGATCTCGCTGCGATAATCCACGGCATAAGGCAGTAACAGACGCATGCCACTGAACAGCACGGCCAGAAGTACCACGGTTACGGCAATGGCGTACCAGGCGGTAACCCAGGTGTAACGGAGAATAGATAGTAGAGTCTTCACAGTACGGCGACAGATACCCTGACTAATTTACAGCAACACCACATCAAACTGTTCCTGGGTATACAGCGTCTCAACCTGAAACCGGATTGGCTTGCCGATGAACTCTTCCAGCTCGGCAACACTGGTGGATTCTTCATCCAGCATGATGTCCACCACTTCCTGTGAGGCGAGAACCAGAAACTGCTGCGCATCAAACTGGCGCGCCTCGCGCAGCAGCTCGCGAAATATCTCATAGCATACGGTTTCCGCGGTACGCACCGAACCGCGCCCCTCGCAGGTGGGACAGGCTTCGCACAGCACATGCTCCAGGCTTTCACGGGTACGCTTGCGCGTCATTTCCACCAACCCCAGCCCGGACACCTCACAGATGTGGCTCTTGGCGCGATCCCGTTCCAGACTCCGATCCAGCGCACGCATCACCTGCGCCCGGTGTTCCGGCTCGGACATGTCGATAAAATCAAGAATGATGATGCCACCCAGATTGCGCAGCCGCAGTTGACGGGCAATAGTCTGGGTGGCCTCGAGGTTGGTCTTGAAGATGGTCTCTTCCAGGTTGCGATGACCGACGAAGGCACCGGTGTTGACATCGATGGTGGTCATGGCCTCGGTCTGGTCGATGATCAGGTAACCGCCGGACTTGAGCTGCACCTTGCGCCCCAGCGCCTTCTGAATTTCGTCCTCGATGTTGTAGAGATCAAAGATGGGCCGCTCGCCCGGATAGTATTCGATACGCGGCGCCAGTTCGGGGATGAACTTGCTGGCAAACTTCATCACTTTGTCATAATTTTCGCGCGAGTCGATGCGCACTTTTTCCACCTCCGCGCCCACCTGATCGCGCATGGTGCGCATCAGCAGACGCAGATCTTCATGCACCAGGGCTCCCCCCGGCAGGGTCACCGCACGCTCCTGGATCTCCGCCCACATCTTGTGCAGAAACCCCATATCGGATCGCAGCTCGGCCTCGCTCATGCGCTCGGCCACGGTGCGCACGATGTAACCGCCCTGGCCGATCTCTTTCACCAGTCCGGTGATGATTTCGCGCAGATGCTGGCGTTCTTCCTCACCCTCGATCTTCTGTGACACGCCGATATGTTCCTGCCCCGGCATGAAGACCAGAAAACGTGCCGCGATGGACAGGTGGGTGGTCAACCGCGCACCCTTGGTGCCAAGGGGGTCTTTCACCACCTGGACGAGGATTTCCTGCCCCTGATGCACCAGTTGCATGATGTTGTCGCCATTTTTCTCGGCGCCATTTTGCGCAACAATGTCCGAGGCATGTAGAAAGGCAGTGCGCTCCAGGCCGATATCGACGAAGGCCGCCTGCATGCCCGGCAACACGCGCTGAATCTTGCCCTTGTAGATGTTGCCCACCAGCCCCAGGCGGCTGACGCGTTCGATGAACACTTCCTGCAGCATGCCGTTTTCCACCATCGCCACACGGGTCTCGCGCGGGGTGACATTGATCAGAATCTCTTCGCTCATTGCTTGGTGGTATCCTTAAAGATGTTCCGGCTGTCATTGTTCCGGTCATCAAAATAGCCGGATTGGATGCATTCATTTCACCACAGAGCCACGGAGAACACAGAGAATTTCGGCCAGTAAATGCGACCGAATCGGCAGCGGGCAAGGCTTGGTAAATGCGCAGGCACCCGCAGGGTCCTGATTAACCTTCAGCCGTTTTCCGTGTTCCCCGCGCCTCTGTGGCGAATCATTCAGTTATCTATATCGGGTGGCAGTTGGACGCCACAGGCCCGCAACAGTTCGGCGGTCTCGAACAGGGGCAGGCCCATAACGCCGGAATAGCTGCCTTCCAGCCGTTCGACAAACAGGGCGCCGAGGCCCTGGATGGCATCAGCCCCCGCCTTGCCGGCTGGTTCACCGCTGGCCCAGTAGGCCGCGCGTTCCCGCTCGTCGATGCGGCGAAACCACACCCGGCTCTCGCTGAGGCGCACCGACGTCCTATATTGCCCTAGTCTTTGTCGGAGTTCTCCCCCATCGCTTACATCACTGACCCTGGCGCCAACCACGGCCACCGCCGACAACACCCGGTGTGCGCGCCCGGACAGCATCGCCAGCATGGCCAATGCCTCGTCACGGTCGGCCGGTTTACCCAGCACCCGGTCATCCACGATCACTGCCGTGTCGGCTCCCAACACGGGACAGCGGGCATCAAGGGGCAAACAGTGCCACCCCGCCCGCGCCTTCTCCAGCGCCAGGCGTTGCACGTAGTCCTCGGGTGCCTCGTCGGATACATAATGCTCCGGCACATCCTGCGCCACCACGGCGAAACGAACACCGAGTTGATCCAGCAGTTCACGGCGACGCGGCGAGGACGATGCGAGATAGATATCAGGCAGGCTCACCACGGCAGGTCAGCGGTGATAGGGGTGGCCATTGAGGATACTCCAGGCACGGTAGAGCTGTTCAGCGACGACGATGCGCACCAGCGGATGCGGCAGGGTCAGGGGCGACAGCGACCAGCGCTGTTCCGCGCGCGCCAGGCACTCCGGCGCCAGTCCCTCGGGACCTCCCACCAGCAAGGCAATGTCGCGACCGTCGTGCAGCCAGCTATCGAGCTGCCGCGACAGCTGTTCGGTACTCCAGGCCCGGCCCTTCACGTCCAGCGCCACCACCAGCGCACCTTTGGGAATGGCAGCCAGGGTACGTTCGCCCTCATCACGGGTGATACGCGCGATATCGGCATTCTTACCACGCTTGCCGGCAGCGATCTCCACCAGCTGCAGAGCGCAGTCGGCCGGCAGGCGGCGGGCATATTCCTCGAAACCCTGTGTCACCCAGGCGGGCATTCGGGCGCCCACGGCAATCAGGTGGATGCGCATGAATCAGACTTCGCACTAGCCGGCTTGGCTGGTTTCGTCGGCGGACTGCTCGTCCGTCTCCCAGAGCTTTTCCAACTGGTAGAAATCCCGCACCTCGGGCTGCATCACGTGCACCACCACGTCACCGAGGTCGATGAGCGCCCACTCACCGGCGTCGAGGCCTTCTTCGCCCAAGGGCTGTTGGCCGGCTTTCTTGGCCTTCAGCACCACGTTGCCGCCCAGCGACTTGACGTGCCGGTTGGAGGTGCCGGTGGCGATCACCATCACGTCGGTAATGCTGGTCTTGTCACGCACGTCGATGACGTGCAGATCCACGGCCTTGAGATCTTCAAGGGCATCCACCACCAGGGTGGTCAGTTCTTCAGTCTTCATCTACTTCTCTCTTGATATGGTACAGGCCCTGCAGACGGATCAGGTTCCAGACCTTCTCCGGCAGCAGAAATCGTGGACTCTCGCCCCTTGCCACCATCGCCCGGATACGCGTCGCCGAGATATCCAGCTGGGTGATGGTGAACTGCAGTATGCGCCCTGCCGGGGCCGCTGCCAGCTCGGCAACATCACCGACGTGGCAATCTCGCCACAGCCGGGCCAGGACCGGATCAAGGTTTGGCGCGTCGGCGGCCAGCGTCCAGCCGGGGCGATGTGTCACCACTATATGCGCCAGCGAAATAATCTCTTCCCAGCGACGCCAGCGGTGCAGCTGCAAAAAGGCATCCGCGCCCAGCACCAGGCACAGCGGCTCGTCATTCAGCGCCGCACGCAACGAGACCAGGGTGTCCACCATGTACGACACCCCCTCGCGCCGCATCTCGCGGTTGTCCACCACCAGGCCGCGGGTATCCGTACCCACCGCCGAACGCAGCATGGTCAGGCGTGCCCGTGCATCGGCCACCGGCGGCGCACGGTGCGGCGGCTGGTAACAGGGCAGCAGGCGCATCTCGTGCAGGCCCAGGCCCTGATAGACCTCCAGCGCCGCGCGCAGGTGGCCGAAGTGCACCGGGTCGAAGGTGCCGCCGTAGATGCCGATCATTACCGCTGATGACCGCGCTTACTGTCGGATCTGGCCATCGCCGAGGACGATAAACTTCTGCGAGGTCAACCCCTCCAGACCCACCGGGCCGCGCACATGAATCTTGTCAGTGGAGATGCCGATCTCGGCGCCGAGGCCGTATTCGAAGCCATCGGCGAAGCGCGTCGAGGCGTTGACCATCACCGAGCTGGAGTCCACCTCGGCGAGGAAGCGCCGCGCCTTGCTGTAGTCCTCGGTGACGATGGATTCGGTGTGTCCGGAGCTGTGCGCGTGTAGGTGTTCAATGGCGGCATCCAGCCCGTCCACCACGCGGATCGACAGAATCGGCGCGAGGTACTCCTCGTCCCAGTCGGCCTCGCTGGCGGCGTTGATGCCGGACAGGATCACCCGCGTGCGCTCACAGCCGCGCAGCTCAACACTCTCTTTCGCATACTCCGTGGCCAGACGCGGTAAAACCACCCCGGCCACCGCGGCATCGACCAGCAGGGTCTCCATGGCATTGCACACGCCATAGCGGTGGGTCTTGGCGTTGAAGGCGATGGCCACGGCCTTGTCGAGATCGGCCTGTGCGTCGATGTAGACGTGACAAACACCGTGCAGGTGCTTGATCACCGGCACGCGGGCATCCTGCGAAATTCGCGCAATCAGTCCCTTGCCGCCACGCGGTACGATGACATCGACATACTCCGGCATGGCGATCAGCTCGCCGACTGCGGCGCGGTCGGTGGTCTCCACCACCTGCACCGCATCGTGCGGCAGGCCGGCCTGTTCCAGCCCGGCGTGGATGGCGCCGGCAATGGCCTGATTGGAATAGCGGGCCTCAGAGCCGCCGCGCAGGATGGCGGCATTGCCCGACTTCAGGCACAGAGCCGCGGCGTCGGCGGTGACGTTGGGGCGCGACTCATAAATAATGCCGATGACGCCCAGCGGCACGCGCATCTTGCCCACCTGGATGCCGGACGGGCGATAGCTGAGATCGGTGATCTCGCCCACCGGATCGGGCAGCGCGGCGATCTGGCGCAGGCCCTCGGCCATGCCTTTGATGCGTTCCTCGTTCAGCGCCAGACGATCCAGCAGGGCATCGTCGAGGCCGTCCTTGCGACCCTGTTCGAGATCCTTGGCATTCTCGGCGATGAGTTCGGCCTGTGCCGATTCCAGCGCCGCGGCGATGTACAGCAGGGCATCATTCTTGGCCCCGGTATGCGCGCGCGCCATAGCCCGCGACGCGGCGCGGGCGCGCTGCCCCAGGTCCTGCATGTACTGTTTTACGTCCATCCCGAATACCTGTCTTTCACAAAGCCAATTCCGTAGGAGCGGGCCATGCCCGCGAAAAAAATTTCTCGCCACAGAGTCACAGAGAAAACCATGTTGTTGATCTCCATGTTCTCTGTGTTCTCTATAACCCCGTGCGTAGCAGATTTTGGCGGTTATCGCGGGCATGGCCCGCTCCTACGCTGATTCGTCCTATATGGGCGCCTCTCAAACCACCGCCACCGGCCATCAATCAATGCAATTGTAACAATTTAGCCAGGGTATTGCCCCACCCACTTGCGCAAAACTGCCGCATTCAGGCCGGCCGTACTCGATTTTTGGAATTAAAGGGGGCTGATAGACGGAAAACTTAGGGGGCGTTAACCATCATTTTGACAGCCCTAGAAAGTGAAATAAAAGGTGGCGCCTTTCTCCGGCTCACTTTCCACCCAAACACGCCCGCCGAGGCGACGGATACAGCGCGCCACGGAGGCCAGCCCGATGCCAATACCCGGAAATTCCTGGACAAAGTGCAGGCGCTGGAGGGCTTTAAACAGCTTTCCGGCATACGCCATGTCAAACCCGGCGCCATTATCTGCAACGTAATAGACACTCTTGCCATCCCGTTCGGTGACGCCAAATTCGATACGTGCTTGCGCGGTCTTGGCGGTAAATTTCCAGGCATTTCCCAGCAGATTGTCCAGGATGATACTCAGCAGCCGGCGGTCGCCCGTCACCACGATGTTCGACTGGATACAAATGCTCACGTCACGCGCCGGCTCCGTTTCTCGCAGCTTGGTCGATACGGCTTCCGCCATGGCGCTCAGGCTGACGATTTCCCGCAGCAGTTCACCGTGATTCAGACGAGACAATTCCAGCATGCCGTCAATCAGTTCGCTCATATGCCCAACCGCTTTGCCAATACGCCGTAGATGATCCCGCCCCTGCTCGCTCAACTGGCCCGCACATTCTTCCTGTAGGGCCTGGTTAAAACCTTCCACACGCCGCAGAGGCGCGCGCAGGTCATGGGAAACGGAATAATTAAAGGCTTCCAGCTCTTCATTGGCAACTTCCAGCTCCCGGGTACGTTGCGCAACACGTTCTTCCAGCCGGGCATTGGCTTCACACAGGGATTGCTCCCGTGCCGCCAGGGCCCGGTTTTTCTGTGCGATTTCTTCCAGCTTGTCTTCCAGCTTGTTCACCAGACGTGCGTTGTACTGACGGTAGAAATCCTTCTCGCTCACCTCCGTCATCTCTTCCGGCAATGTTGCCGTGACGTGATTCGAGCGGTTGCCTGCCTGTTCTCCAGCCAATAATGCACTTTCAACCTCGTGCAAAAAAACGTGGCCTTCCTGCGGTTTGACGAGAAACCGGGCAGCGCCCAGACTGAGGGCGAATTCCTTGTCCTTGGGTTCGGTGTAGGTGGCGGTGTAAAAAATAAAGGGAATCGATGCAAGCCGGGTATCCGCCCTCCAGGCCCGGCACAGGGCAAAACCGTCCATGACGGGCATGAGTATGTCGGAAATTATCAGCGCCGGCGGTGTTTCACGGGCACGCTCCAGGGCCTCCTTGCCATTGCTGGCTTCAGTTACGTCATAGCCTTTGCTGCCTAATAAAACGCGTAATAGATACAGGTTTTCCAGCTTGTCATCGACAATCAATATGTTCATTCCGACACCTTCGTCAGGTAGCTTTTTACCCGTTCAACAAACGTCGCCGGGTCGATGGGCTTTTCGATATAACCGTCGCAACCGGCGGCCAGAATATGTTCGCGGTCACCACTCATGGCGCGGGCCGTCAGCGCGACGATGAGCGGCGCAGGCTGCTGGCTTTTGATACTGCGTGTGGCTTCCAGTCCATCCATGCCCGGCATCTGGATATCCATCAAAATCAGGCTGGGCATCTCGGCCCGATTCAGGGCAACGGCCTCTTCACCGTTGCATGCCTCGCGCACGGTATAACCCGCCTGCTCCAGAAGAAAACGCGCCAGATACAGGTTCTGGGCGTTGTCATCCGCAATAATGATGCCTGTTGTATTCACGAAGCCTTCCTTATTTTCCCGGCCTTTTCCCCTGGCCGGATGAAGACACACCGCAATGCGGCCTCACGAGCTCAGCGGCAGACCAATGCGAAACGTGGAGCCTTCACCGGGCGCACTACGAACAACACGGATGTTACCGCCCAACATTTCAACAAAACGCCGGCAGATGGCCAGACCCAGGCCGGTTCCCTCATATTCTCGCTCGCTGCTTGTATCTGCCTGTTCGAAGGTATTAAAAATACGCGTCTGGTCAGCAAGGGCAATACCAATGCCGGTATCCGTGACCTCAATGACCACTTCATCATCGATTTGCCGGCAGGACAGCGTCACCGAACCGGTCTCGGTAAACTTGATGGCATTGCCCAGCAGGTTGACCAGCACCTGTCGCAGCTTGCCACGATCGGAAACCAGGCAGTCCAAACGCGTACTTTCCCATCGCAATGCCAGCCCCTTGGCCGTGGCCAGGGGTTTCATCAGGGCATGAATCTCTTCCAGAAACGGCGCCAGGAGAAACCGCTCGGTAACAATATCAACCCGGCCCGCTTCTACCTTGGACAGATCGAGAATGTCGTTGATCAGCGCCAACAGGTGGCGCGCAGAACCATAGACCATGCCCAGTTGTTTGGCCTGCTCCTCATTGACCGGCCCCGCCATGCCGTCTTTGAGCACCCCTGTAAAACCAATAATGGCATTCAGCGGGGTGCGCAGTTCATGGCTCATGTTGGCCAGAAATTCCGACTTGCTGCGATTGGCGCGCTCGGCCAGGTCACGCGCCGCTGCCAGATCCCGTTCCATCTGCATGCGTTCGGTCAGATTGACCAGAATACCCAGCGACACCGTCTGCCTACCCATTTTGATGAGCATGATAGACAACAATCCTTCCAGCAATTTACCGCTGTCGGTACGAAAAACCATTTCCCGGTTAAGCAGCTGACCGTGCTCGGACAATGCCGCCATCACGGAATCACGCGCTGCGGGGTCGGAATAAAACTCCCGCATGTTGCGCCCCACCAAAGGCCGGCGGGTGCTTTCGATTTCCCGCGCGGCGTGTGGGTTGGCCATCAGGATCTCGCCGTCCAGCGCGGCCACCACGATAGCCAGAGGGACTGCATTGAGGATGGTCTTCAGCTGCTGCTCGCTCTCACGCAGCTGCTCCTCCGCCGCCTTCAGTTCGGTAATGTCGCGCAGGGTGCCCACCCGGCGGAGCACGTGCCCGGCGGCATCCCGGCTGACCGCGCGGCCCTCGGCACGGATTATCGCGTAGCTGCCATCGCGGCGGCGTACCCGGTAATCCAGCACCAAGGAGGTCTCTAGCCCCTGATCGCCGGTCTCATAGTCGGCCAGGGCCTGCGCCCTTTTATTGCGGTCATCGGGGTGGATCAGCTCGACCCAGGCCTGGTTGGTGGTGGGTACCACATCATCGTCATAGCCCAGATCATAAAACAGGCGCGGGCTGAAGTAGCATTCACCGGTCTTGATATCCCAATCCCAGACGCTTTCCTTGACGGCGGCGATCGCCTGTTCGTAGCGCGCATCGCTGGTGCGCAAGGCGGCTTCGGTTTCCTCACGGCGTCGAATCTCGCGTTGCAGGCGTCGGTTCCACCACAGCACAAAAAACAGGACCGGCAAGGCAATGGCAATTGTCAGCAGCACCGCCCGCCACAGTGCCCGACTATCCACGGCCTGGGTATACTCAAAACGCACCGCGAACCAGCGGCTCTTGATCGCCTGCCATTGCTGCGGTGAAACGTGTTCAATCGCCTTGTTGAGTATGGCCACCAGTTGCGGCCAGTCCTTGCGGACGGCGATGCTCTGCTCAAAGCTGTACGGTGTCGGCGCAGCGACCTTGATGTCCGTCATCCCCAGCCTATCCATGACCCAGGATGTCGTATTCAGATTACCCACATAGGCGCTCACCTCGCCACGACTCAGCGCGTATAACGCCTCCGAGGTATTGGCGTACGTGCGCAACACCAGTTCCGGGTAATGACGCCGCAGCAAATCCTCGGTGGCGTACGCCTGCTCCACCGCCACCCGCTTGCCTGACAAATCGGCAAGGCTGGTCACGAAGCGGGTGTTTTTGTGCACGAAAATGACATAGGGATAAACAAAATAGGGCTGGGTGAAATGAAGGAATTCCCGGCGCTCCGCGGTTGCCCGCACGGCCGGTAAAACATCGACTTCATGTTTGCGCGCCTTGTCCATAACCTCCGCCCAATCCAATCCTGGCACAGGTGTCATGGCCGTCCCCAGCATCGCATTCAGCAAGGCGATAACGTCGGCGCCGATACCCCGGTAACGGCCCTGCTCATCGACAAATTCAAACGGTGGCCAGGCCGGATCCACACCCAGACGAATCTCGGGGTGATCTGCCAGCCAGCGTCGCTCGTCGGCCGACAGTCCAAGTTCGGCAAACCGCCCGCTCTGCAGCTCGGCAGCGACAGATGGAGAAGCCGGCTCCGTTGCTGACAGCAACGACGGCGAACACAGGCACGCAACCAGAACAGCCGCCACCATCCTGCAGTGCATAAGACATGAAATCCATTTCACCATCCAAACGATTCCTCGGTTGCCAAGCCCAAAGTCTGCGTTGCAACCCTACCCGAAAACGCTGGACATGCAATCCCGATCAGATCACCGCCACCGGCCGAAACAACGGCACCCCGGCCATCAACAGGCACAACTGCAACAGCTCATCCCAGGCATTGCCCGGTGCTCCCTTGACAAGACGGTCGATACGCCCGGCGCGACGCAGCAGTTGCTGCCAGCGCACTGCATTGTGACGCTGCAGGCCGGCGCGTACCACCGCCTTGCGTTTGCCCCAGACCCGCGTCATGACCCGGTCCAGCGGCGCCCCCGCCTGCATCTGCGCGGCCATGTCGGCCAGACTGCGGATCTCCCGCGCCAATATCCACAGCAGGCCCAGCGGTTCCGCGCCCTCGGCGCGCAAGCCCTCGAACATGCGCATCAAGTGCGGCACATCGCCCAGTAGGGCCACATCCACCAGGCCGAAGACGTCGAAGCGCGCACTATTGGCCACCGCCTCTTCCACCTGCCCAACGCTCAGCGCGCCGCCAGCGCAGGACAGCACCAACTTCTCCACCTCCTGCGCTGCGGCGAGCAGATTTCCCTCCACTCGCTCGGCCAGCAGCGCCGCGGCACCGGTCTCCGGCTGCAGGCCGCGCGCACGCAAACGCTGCTCAATCCAGCCCGGCATCTGCTGCGCATCCACCGGCCACACCTGCACGTTCACGCCGGTCTTGTCCACGGCCTTGAACCACTTGGCCTTTTGCGCATTCTTGTCCAGCTTGCCGCTGATAATCAGCAGCACCGTGTCCTCGGGCGGGCGTTCGAGATAGGCCAGCAGGGCCTTGCTACCCTCCGTACCCGGCTTGCCGTTGGGAATACGCAGTTCGATGAGCTTCTGCTCGGCGAACAGGGAAAGCGCATTGGCCTCGGCCAGCAGCGCGCTCCAGTCGAAGCCGGCCTCGGCGTGCATCACCTGGCGCTCGCTGAAGCCCTGCTCGCGCGCGGCCTGGCGGATGGCATCGCAGGCCTCGCCCTGTTGCAGGGGCTCGTCGCCGCTGATCAGGTAGACCGGCGCCAGGCCCTCCTTCACCTGCGAGGCCAATTGTTCGGCGCGGACGTTCATGGCGTCGCGCCCAGGCCGGGCGCCGCTGGTTCATCCGCCGCCACCGGCGTGACACGCGCCAGCTGGCGCAGAATGCCGCGCACCGCCTCGGCGCGCATCTCGGCCTGCAACTGCTCCTGCTCACCGCCGGCGCCCAGCACCGCACCTTCGTCAAAACGCAGATCGCGCATGGCGCTGGCGCTGGCATTGGACAGCCACACGGCGCCGTCCGGCCCCAGCACGGAGAACACCACGTTGTAGCGCAGGCCATACTCCTGCGCCTTACCGCTGGCATCCACGGCCTGCACGCGACGGGTAAAGGATTCCGACTGCAGACGCAGCACGGCATTGGCCTGAGCGGCATCATCGGTAATGGTGACGCCGTCATCCTGCAAGGCGCGTTGCAGCTCCGAGGCAATGCGCGTGGCGGGGCTGGCATCCTGCAACTGGAGGGTTTTCAGATAGGGCGGGATTTCGATGCTACCGCGCAGGTGGAAACCGCAGGCGGTGAGGGTCAGCAGTGTGAGGATAAGCAGGTGGCGCATGGAGCCGGATTGTACTTTATTCCGGGGAGGTGTGTGGATCCAGATTCCGTGGAAATCAGCCTCGGCGCAGTATGCCGGTGATCCAGCGAACCGCATCGGTCGCGTAGCTTGTGACACCGCTCTGCGGTGTCACACATCCCGTGGCGCTCAGCGCCACCTCGCCCACGGCAGATTATCCTACCCTCATCCGTTACACCGCAGAGCGGTGTAACGAGAAAATCATCATCAACGACGCCCCCTAGGGGAGTTGACGCTTGATACATAAACAACTGTAACTTATTACCAATAGAAGAAAATTGGCCTAATCTGCATCCGCCCTGAAGCCACGGATTCAGGCTTAAGAAAGTGTTGACTACGGCAGTTCCATAGCCCCCAGGTCACTGACGGAATTACGTGATTCGTGCTTCTGATGTGCCACGTATTGCTCCGTTACCGGGTGCTTGCTATTAACTTCAGGAGGTATGCTTTGCGCGGTACCCTGCACCAGCGGTGTATCGTTTGAAACGAGGCTATCCGGCGCTATTGGCCGTGGCGCACCCGTAACGTCAAGCAGATTATCTACCCCGCTAACCGTTGGCTGCTCGCCCTGGGCGGCATAGGGATAACATTCACTCCAGGCTTCCTGGCTTTCCCAGCTGTTTGTCATCCAGTTCACTCCCAGGTTCACGGTTCCGCTATCGTTACTCATGCAGAGATATGCAGGCTCCGCGCCGGCCGTTTCGCTGGAAAAATAGATGATGTTATTGAACGCCTCAACAACCTCTTTGGAAAAATCACCATCCCAGGACTGACGCATGTCGAACAGGCGGAATCGCCAGTTGTCGCTGCGATCCTCAAGAATCGATACCGTGTTGTGATAAAAGTGGAGCCTGCCCTCGCGCGCCAGGGCCGGATCATTGTCCCACCCGTAGTGAACCAGACTGCCCGCCTCGGTCTGGCTGCCAATATGACGGAAGAAGTTTCCGTACACATGGGTATCGCGATAAGCGGCCTCCGCGGCCTGCACCTTCGCCAGCCGATCCGGGTCGATAGCCTCACCGTTGGCGACCGCCCAGTTACGGTATTCCTGCTCGATGTACCAGGGGGCTGCGTCCTCCACCTCCACCAGGTCCAGGGCACGGGAGCTGCCGCTGTCAAACCAGTTGTAGCGAATCACCGAGCCCGCCACGCGTTCCTTCAGGGTAACGCCTTTCGAACCGGGGGCATTCGCACCGAAACGATTGTACTGGTACACCACACCCAGCGCCTGGATGTACACCCCGTGCTCCCGGTAACTCCCCGCTTGACTGTGACCGTGCAGGTAGTTCCCCTCGATGAGCAGGTTGCGGGTCAGGTGGGCCTCATTGTAGCCCTGTGACATGGTGAAGATGCCATTGCTGCAATTCTCCAGCTCGTTGTTGCGGATGACGATATTGTCCCCCGCCTGAATGCGGATACAGGCCGCACCGTTTTCATAGCTGTCGCTGCTGCCATCCATGCGGGTGTAGCTGTAAGTGTTCTTGGCGTTTCTGATATGCAAGCCATCGATGATAATGTTGTGCACCTTAAGGTCGTAGTCCTGGTTCCATAGCATGATCATCGCCAACCCCTCCATTGGAGGCCAGGTACTGTAAGCGGAACTGTCATCGGGATCATTCACCGCCCCGTCACCATCCAGGATGGGGCGCTCTCCGTTGGGCCCGGCAACACCACACACCCGGATCGGGTTCTGTTCAGTGCCATCGGTGCTGATCACGACTTTCTCTTTGTAGGGAGCGGCCCGGTAATGGATGCGAACCGTATCACCGGGGCCCAGCGTACCCCATGGAACATCTGAAATGGAGGTATAGGTCATGCCTGGTCCCACCGGGTAATCGTTACCACTGCCCGTATGAACACATGCGTCAGTCACCACAAGAATATCGTCATTCACGATAGTGCCAACCACCTCGCTCGCCGCCAGGGTGGCATTGACGGGGTTGGTCAGCTTCAGCAGGAAGGTTTCGTCCACCTCGACATCGATATCGCCGACGATGGTCACCGCCACCGTGGTCGAGGTATCGCCCGCGGCAATCGTGGCCGTGTCGCTGGCGGACTGATAATCGCTGCCCGCAGTGGCGGTGGCGTCTTCAGTGGCAAAATCCACCCGGACATCCTCGCTGGCGGATACACTGAGCGAGAGGGTAAAAACAAGTGTCTGGTTGCCGCTGTCGCCTTCATTGGCGGCCGCAGGAAACGTCGTGATCTCCGGCAAGACAGACGGCATATCGTCATTCAATATCGTGCCAATCGCCTCGCTTGCCGCCAGGGTGGCGTTGACGGGGTTGGACAACTTCAGCAGGAAGGTCTCGTCCGCTTCCACCTCGGTGTCGCCGACAATCCTCACCACCACCGTGGCCGAGGTGCTGCCGCCGGGAATGGTGAGCGTGCCGCTGGCGGGCTGATAATCACTGCCTGCGGTGGCAGCATTGCCGATGGCGGGATCAGCGGTGGCGAAATCCACGCTGACATCCTCACTGGTGGACGCACTCAGAGTGACAGTAAACGCCAGCGGCCGGGTGCCGTTTTCTCCCTCAGCGAGGGACACGGAAGAAAGGGAGACCGTGGGCCGGGAAACAGGCGCATCGTCATTCAGAATCGTGCCGACGGCCTCCGCCGCTCCCAGCGTGGCATTGACGGGGTCGGACAACTTCAGCACAAACATCTCGTCCGCCTCGGCATCGGTATCGCCGATAATCATGACCACCACCGTGGCCGAGGTGCTGCCGCCGGGAATAGTGAGCGTGCCGCTGGCGGGCTGGTAATCCGCACCTGCGGTGGCGGCATTGCCGGTGACAGCATCGGCCGTGGCAAAGTCCACACTGACATCCTTGTCACTGGGCGCATTCAGCGTAAGGGTGAAAGCAAGCGTCTGGTTGCCGCTATCCCCTTCATTGACGGCCGCGGAAGAAACATCAAGCACAGGCAATTCATCAGACATCCAGCCCTGGCAGGCGGACAGTATGAAAGCCAGGAAAATAACCAGGATCACCCGATACCAAAGCCACCTGTCAACCATAATGTTCCTCCTGTCTTGACCATCGTTTGTCCTAGTAAATCACAGAAGAGTTACATTTCTCCATGCGCATAACCTGAACCGACCACGGGAAAAACCCGAAAGCGCCGGGCCGCATTGCAGGACTTCGGCCACGATCGATGCGGTTCGCAAGCTCACCGCATCCTACGGGCCTCACCCCATTACGCGTGACCTATCTCAAGGGTGGTGGAAATTCATAAAATGTCAGAAACAATAGAAAGCAGGAAACCCCGGCAAGAAAAAGAGCCCATGCCAATATTAGACAGCAAATAGGCCTTGGAGAAGAATAGACTGAAACCCTATCTGACGCCTTGCCTACTGCAGCCATCATGGAAATGAACAGCGCCGTCAGGCAACCAAAAAGAAACCAGAACGATGCCACAAGAAGATATGCCGAATCACCTGAAATTCCATTTTTTTTCATCATCCAATAGGCTACCGAAACAAACCCTATCGAACTCAAGGAAAATGGTGACAAAAACTTAATAATCTCAATTAAATTCTGAGCATCAATAATATTTTCTGACCTGCTGTCCATACAAATTCTCCATCCCCTCTTCACAAAACCCGGTCTGCTTGGCTTCGAACGCCTATTTCACCACCACATTCACCAACCGCCCCGGCACCACAATCACCTTCACCACCTTTTTTCCTTCAGTGAAGCGCTGCACATTCTCATCCGCCAGGGCCGCAGCCTCCACCACTTCCTTCGCCGCATCGGCGGCAACAGAGATCTTGCCGCGCACCTTGCCGTTGACCTGCACCACCAGCTCCACGGTGTCGCGCACCATGGCGTCGGCATCGGCCTGCGGCCAGGCGGCATCGATAACAGATTGCTCATGCCCCAACACATTCCACAATTCGTGGGTGATGTGCGGCACGATGGGCGCCAGCAGGCGTAACAGCAAATCGACACCCTCAGCGAACACGGGGTCATCGCTGGCTTCGATCTGCCCCAGCGCATTGACCATTTTCATCGCCGCGGCAACCACGGTGTTGAACTGGTATTTCTCAACATCACGACCGGCCTGATCCAGCAGGCCGTGAATTTCGGCGCGCCGCTTTTTCTGTTCGGCGGACAAGCCGGCGGCATCGACCCTGGCGCCATCGGCATACCACTGCTTCAGGGCCGGCAAACGCGCATCCTCGTGCACCAGCCGCCACACGCGCTTGAGGAAACGCGAGGCGCCTTCCACGGCGTCGTCGTTCCATTCCAGCGACTGCTCGGGCGGCGCGGCGAACATGGTGAACAGGCGCACGGTGTCGGCGCCATAGCGGTCGATCAGCGCCTGCGGGTCGACGGTGTTGCCCTTGGACTTGGACATCTTGACGCCGTCCTTCAACACCATGCCCTGGGTGAGCAGGCTGGCGAAGGGTTCGTCGCCTTTTACCAGCCCCTCGTCTCTCATCAATTTATGGAAGAAACGCGCATACAGCAGATGCAGGATGGCGTGTTCGATGCCACCGATGTACTGGTCCACGGGCAGCCAGTAATTGGCGCGCTCGTCGAGCATGGCCTCGCTGTTGTCGGGACTCGTGAACCGCGCGTAGTACCACGACGATTCCATGAAGGTGTCGAAGGTGTCGGTCTCGCGCTCGGCCTTGCCACCGCACTTGGGGCACGTCGTCTCGTAGAATTCCGGCATCTTTTTGATGGGCGAACCGACGCCGTCGAAGCTGACGTCTTCCGGTAGCACCACGGGCAGGTCCCTTTCCGGCACCGGTACGGCGCCGCAGCGGTCGCAGTTGATGATGGGGATGGGCGCTCCCCAGTAGCGCTGACGGGACACGCCCCAGTCGCGCAGGCGATAATGGGTGCGTTTGTTGCCCTTGCCGTCTTTTTCCAGTTTGGCGGCGATGGCGTCAAAGGCCTGCTCGGAGGTGAGGCCGGTGAATTCGCCGGAGTCCACCAGCACGCCCTTGGTGGTGAAGGCCTGTTTTGTGAGATCGATATCTTCGTCATTTGCCGGCGCGATCACCTGCCTCACCGGAAGGCCGTATTTGTGCGCGAACTCCCAGTCGCGCTGGTCGTGGGCCGGCACCGCCATCACCGCGCCCTCGCCGTAACCCATGAGCACGAAGTTGGCGGTGAACACGGGCACGCTGTCGCCGCTGATGGGATGAATGGCCTTGAGGCCGGTATCGACGCCCTTCTTTTCCATGGTCTCCATGGCCGCCTCGGAGGTCTCCATCTTCGCGCACTCTTCGATGAAGGCGGCCAGTTCGGGCTTGTCCTGTGCGGCGCGTGCGGCCAGCGGGTGTTCGGGGGCCACGGCCATGTAGCTGACGCCCATCAGGGTGTCGGGGCGGGTGGTGTAGACACGCAGGGGCTCATTGCTGTCGGCCACGGTGAAGGCCAGCTCCACGCCCTCGGAGCGGCCGATCCAGTTGCGCTGCATGGTGCGCACGGCCTCGGGCCAGCCGTCCAGCTGGTCGAGGCCGGCCAGCAGTTCCTCGGCGTAGTCGGTGATCTTCATGAAATACTGCGGGATCTCGCGGCGCTCCACCGGGGTGTCGCAGCGCCAGCAGCAGCCTTCAATGACCTGCTCGTTGGCCAGCACGGTGAGGTCGTGGGGGCACCAATTGACCGGCGCGGTCTTCTTGTACACCAGCCCCTTCTCGAACAGGCGGGTGAACAGCCACTGCTCCCAGCGGTAATAGTCGGGGTCGCAGGTGGCGAATTCACGCTCCCAGTCGTAGCCGAGACCGAGCCGCTGGAGCTGGCCACGCATGTAGTCGATGTTCTCGCGCGTCCACTTGGCCGGCGCCACCTTGTGCTTCATGGCGGCGTTTTCCGCCGGCAGGCCGAAGGCGTCCCAGCCCATGGGTTGCAGGACGTTCTTGCCCAGCATGCGCTGATAACGGGCGATGACGTCGCCGATGGTGTAGTTGCGCACGTGGCCCATGTGCAGCTGGCCGCTGGGATAGGGGAACATGGCCAGGCAGTAGAACTTTTCTCTACCGGGGTCCCGCCCGTTATCCTCGACGGCACGGAAACTGGCGTGTTCCGCCCAGTATTGCTGCGCCCCGGCCTCGACGGTTTCGGGGGTGTAGGGTTGCTGCGTGCTCATGCTCGGATCGCCTGTGATCTGCTGGTGAATTTCACGAGGAAAAAAAGGGCGGCTAGGATACCGCAGGCGGGAGGACAGCGACAATAAACCAGCACTTGGCCGGCCATTCAACGGCACCGAACGGGCCCCTGCTGCGCTATACTGCGGCCCCTTGTCCACCTCTACTTTCATCCCATGAAGCGTTCCCCACGCAAACTCAAACGCGGCGATATCCGCAGCAATACCGATGCCGACAGCTACACCCGCGGTCTGCGTTATTTCCAGCAGGGTCACGTCTCGTCGCTGAGCATGGAGGATGACGGGGCGAATACCGTAATCCTGCGTTCCACCGTGCGCGGCAGCGACGGCAAGATCTACAAGCAGGAAATCTATATCGAGAGCTTCGATGACGACTACACCGACATCGAAGGCGAGTGCAGCTGCCCGGTGGGCTTCAACTGCAAGCATGTGGTGGCCGCCTGCCTGCTCTTTCAGGGCAGCGCCTCGGCAGGCGCCGCCGACCCCGCCTCCAGAGCCCTGAGCTGGCTGAACGACTTCACCCGCAGCGGCGGCCCGGCGCCAGGGCCGGAGTCCGGCAATGAATTCATCGTTTATCTGCTGCAGCCCGCGCGCGAGCCGGGCGTGCTGGAGGTGCGCTTCGTCATCACCCGCCTCCTCAAGCGCGGTGGTCTGGGCAAGGGCCGCGCCGCGCAGCTGTACAACGTCATCGATGACTACCAGCTTCCGCGCTATGCCACCGACGAGGATCGCGACATCGGCCGCCTGATCAATGCCCAGGCCAACCAGGGCTGGAGCCTGCAGACCCTGCTGCGCGGCGAGTTGGGTGCGCTGGCGCTGCGCCGCATCGTCGCCAGCGGGCGCGGTTATTGGCAGGGGGTCGATGGCCCTCCGCTGCTTCTCGGTGCCGCACGCGACCTGCAGTTGCATTGGCAGGCCGATGCCAGCGGCAACGAACGCCTGATCCTCGACGTGCAGCCCGCCGCCCTCCCCCTGCGCACCCTGCCACCGCTGTATCTCGACCCGGAAAGTGGCGAACTGGGTCCCCTGCGCGGCGCCGATGTCAGCGAGGCCCAGTGGAACCTGCTGCTGGACGCGCCCCCGGTGCCCGCCGCCGAGGCGGAAAAATTCAGCCGCCAGTTGGTCACGGCGCTGCCAGACACACCCCTGCCGCCACCCCGGAAACTGGCCGTGGAACAACTGCCGGCGACCTCCCCCGTGCCGCAGCTGCGCCTGTCAGGCGAACAGTCCCCCGAAGGCCATCACTATCATCAGATGCGGCTGCGCTTCGTCTATCATGGCCATGCCCTCCCGATACTCCCCTCCGAGCCACTGACAACCCTTAGCGAAGATGATCGTATCCTGCACATTCCGCGCAATCTGGACGCCGAGGAAGCGGCGCTGAAAACCCTGGATGACCTGGGCTTCATCGGCATCCAGGAGGAAAACGGCCGCGACACAGCCTTTCTTAGCCCGGCGGATATCGGCCCCATGGACTCCGCCGCGCGCTGGCAGCACTTTCTCGACGAAACACTGCCAGCGCTGCAAGTGCAGGGCTGGCAGGTCGACATCGATCCCAGTTTCCAGCTGCACTTTGTCGACGCGGGCGACGGGCAGGCTGGCGTGGACGAAGACGCCGGCGGCAACGCCTGGTTCGATCTGCACTTCGACCTGGCTGTCGACGGCCAACCGATTCCCCTGCTGCCGCTGATCTCCGAGCTGCTGGCCCACTACGAGCCCGACAACCTGCCCGAAACCCTGACCCTGCCCCTGGGCAACCACCGGTACCTGCGCATCCCCCGGGAGCGCATCCAGCCCATTTATCAGGTGCTCTACGAACTGTTCGACAGCAACACCCTGAACAACGACGGCGGCCTGCGACTGTCTCGCCTGGAGGCTGCGCGCCTGGCGGAACTGGACGAGGAGACCGGCGGCCAGCTGCAATGGCGGGGCGGCGAGGCGCTACGCAAACTGGGCCGCAAGCTGAAGGATTTCCAGGGCATCGGCACGGCAAAGCTGCCCAGGGGCCTCAAGGCCGAGCTGCGTCAATACCAGCAGCAGGGACTGGACTGGCTGCAATTCCTGCGTGAATACGAACTCGGCGGCATCCTCGCCGACGACATGGGCCTGGGCAAGACCGTACAGACCCTGACCCACCTGCTGCTGGAAAAGGAACAGGGCCGCCTCGACCGCCCCTGCCTGATCGTCGCCCCCACCAGCCTGATGAGCAACTGGTGGCGCGAGGCCAAACAGTTCACCCCGGCATTGAAGGTGCTGATACTGCAAGGGCCGGATCGCCACCAGCACTTCGACGCCATCGACGCGCATGACCTGGTGCTCACCACCTATCCCCTGCTGCCGCGCGACGCCGACACCCTGCTCGAACACCGCTATCACTACCTGGTGCTGGACGAGGCGCAGACCATCAAGAACCCGCGCGCCAAGGCCGCCAAGCTGGTGCGCCAGATCAATACCCGCCACCGCCTGTGCCTCACCGGCACGCCGATGGAAAACCACCTCGGCGAACTATGGGCGCTGTTCGACGCCACCCTGCCCGGCCTGCTGGGCGACGAGACCACCTTCCGCCGCCGCTTCCGCACCCCCATCGAAAAACACGGCGACGACGAACAACGCCAGCGCCTGGCGCGACGGGTGGCGCCCTTCATGCTGCGCCGCCGCAAGGACGAGGTGGCCGCGGAGCTGCCGGCCAAGACCGAGATCATCCGCAGCGTGCGCCTGGGCAGCGCGCAGGCAACGCTCTACGAGAGCATCCGCCTGTCCATGGAAAAGCGCGTGCGCGAGGCCATCGCCGCCAAGGGTCTGGCGCGCAGCCACATCACCGTGCTCGACGCCCTGCTCAAGCTGCGCCAGGTGTGCTGCGATCCGGCCCTGCTGTCCCTGCCGCAGGCGAAGAAAGTGCACGAATCGGCCAAGCTGGAGATGCTCATGGAGCTGCTGCCGGAGATGGTCGAGGAAGGCCGGCGCATCCTGCTGTTTTCCGCCTTCGCCAAGATGCTCGGCATCATCGAATCGCGGCTCAAGGCAGCCGGCATCGGCTACAGCAAACTCACCGGCCAGACCCGCAAGCGCGATGACGCCATCGAGTGCTTCCGCAGCGGCGAGGTGCCAGTGTTCCTCATCAGCCTCAAGGCCGGCGGCGTCGGCCTCAATCTCACCGAGGCCGACACCGTGATCCACTACGACCCGTGGTGGAACCCGGCGGCGGAAAACCAGGCCACCGACCGTGCCCACCGCATCGGCCAGGACAAGGCGGTGTTCGTCTACAAGCTGCTCACGGAAAACACCGTGGAGGAAAAAATCATCGCCATGCAGGCCCGCAAGCAGGCACTGGCAGACGGCGTCTATAGCCGGGACAAACAAGGAGCGGGGGCCACCCTGGATGCTGAGATGCTGCAGGAACTGCTGGCGCCACTGTGAGAAATATCGAAGGGACAACCGCCTCCCGGCACAGATTCAGGTAAGATACGGGCGAATGAAAGCTGCAACCAAATCCAAAAGGATCGCGCCATGAGTGACGAAAAGCCGCAAGCCGAAAAACACGCCCACGCCTACGAACGCATGCTGGAACGCACGCGGGAATTCCTCAGCGAGGCGGGTGAGGAGCTGAAACCGAAGCTGCAGCATGCACTGGACGCGGCGGCGGAAAGGCCACCGAGCTGGGCGAGTTAACGCGTGAAGAGGCGGAAAAGATCGCCGAATACCTGAAGCGCGACCTACAGTCTGCCGGGGAATACCTGGCCAGCGACGAGGCCAAGGAACTCAAGGACTGGCTGCGCATGGATCTCGACCTCATCGAAGCACGCATCCTCGACGCCCTCTCACTGCTGGTCGATCCCACCAAGGTGGAGCTGGCACTGCTGGCCGAGCGGGCCCGGCTGGCGGAATGGCACACCGGCGAGATCACCGGCCCCGGCACCCTGGTCTGCACGAACTGTGGTGAGGAATTGCACTTCCATAAGGCGGGCCACATCCCACCCTGCCCCAAGTGTCGGGGAACCGTGTTCCGCCGCAAGCTCGATGACGAATAACTTCCGTCCGACACGGGAGTCTCCCTCATGTGGCACCGTATCCAACCCGGCCTCTGCCTGGGCATCCTGAGCGCCCCGGCCCGAAGGCAATACCGAGGGCTTCGGCCTGCTGATCGTGCTGATTGCTGGCGTGGTTATCTATCACCGCATCGCCAGAAAGCGAAGTGGACGGTGCCGCCAGTAACAGAAATGGCCAAAAACCCCTAAAGCCCGGAGGAAAAAAAACCGATCTAAGATGTGAGAAATCACATCCACCTGGAAGAGCCCAACCAATAGACATGGAATTCTTCTCTTCACACGAATTTTACCTTAGCCTCATCATCGAGGCGGGCATCCTGCTGCTCATCGCCGTTGGCATCATCATCTATCTCCTGCGCCGCCTCATGCGCCTCTCTCGTCAGCCTGCCCCTACCCCAGGCAATAGCTTGCTGGCCCATCTCCGCACAGAGGTAGAAAAGACCCGCGAGAAACAGGCCAAACTCGGCAGCAACGGTCATGAGGCCAAGCAGTTGCATGCGGCCTGCAATCTGCGCTGCCACGTGCTGGAGGGTGAGATCCGCGTCCTGGAAAGCAGCGATGAGGACGAGATGCACTACTGGCGGCCAATACTCGACTACTATGAGGCCATCCACGCCGACTTCGCCGCCCAGATCAAGACCCTCGAAGACCGCCTCGCCACCTGCCTGCAGCGCATCGGCAATCTGGAAAAGTTCAAGGAAAAGCTATTCGATCTCCGCGACCGTCTCAACCAGTCTTACCAGAATAACAGCCACCTGGAGAAAGAACTGCGAGAGAAGATCACGCAAGGCGCCAAGCTCTCCGAGCTGGAACACACCCTGAGCCAGATGGAAAGGGAGAAAAAAGGTCTGACGAAGGAACTGCAACTGGCCGAAAGCGAATTCATGGTAATCATGGAAAACGCCGCCATGGGCACCACAAAGGTGTCGGAACTCACCGTCGATATACCCGTGGCCGCCGGCGGCGCCGCACCGAACAACACACTGAAGACCCGCCTGAAAGAGGTCGAGGAAGAGAACAAATTCCTTTGCGAGCAGATTCAGACCCTGCTGTCAGAGGAGGTAAACCAGGAAAAGAAGAAACGGGCGAAAGAACGGGAATACCTGGCGCTGGAAAAGCGCTATGCAAAGATGGAGGAAAGATATCTGGCAGTGACGGAGGAACTGGACAAGCACCAGTAGTCCCTACCCACCATCACCGACACCCGCCTCGCCGCCCTCTTGCCATCAGCAACGCCTCCGTACACGCAGGATAGAAACACCTGCCCCTCAGTAAATGCCCACATCCAGATAAGATCGGGCGATCTTGCGGATCGCCGTCACGTAAGCGGCAGTCCGTAAATCGGTAATTTTCTCATTACCGTTGCGCACTTCGAGGATGCCCTGAAAGGCTTGGCGCATGGAGTCGTCCAGCCCCGAACGCACCAGATCCAGCTCACTGGCACCGGCATCGATCTTGTCCTTCAGCGCCTGCGGCAGCACCTTGCCGGTCAGACTCTCCAGTGCCTCGATCTGGTAGTGACCACGCACTTCGTCGAAGCGCCGCTGCATGCGGCCGAAGCGGATGTGGGACAGATTTCGAATCCACTCAAAGTAGGAAACGATAACACCACCGGCATTGGCATAGGCATCGGGGATAATCACCACGCCGCGTTTGTTGAGAATCTGATCCGCCTCGAAGGTGACGGGGCCATTGGCCGCTTCGATGATGAGTCGGGCCTGAATGCGCGCGGCATTGTCCACGGAGATCTGTCCCTCCAGGGCGGCGGGGATAAGGATGTCACACTCACTCTCCAGCCCCTTGGCCCCGTTCTCGGTGTACTCGCCACCAGCAAAGCCCTTGAAACTGCGGTGTTCTACACGGTAGCGGTAGGCCGCCTCCACATCAATACCCGCGCCATTGTGTAGCATGCCATGACGATCGATGACGCCGATGATGCGGCAGTCGTCCTCTTCCTGCAGAAACTTGGCGGCGTGATAGCCGACGTTACCGAAACCCTGCACCACTACCCGCTTGCCGGCCAGGCCCGGCTCCATCCCTGCGGCCTTGACTTCATCCGGGTGACGGAAGAATTCCTGCAGGGCGTACTGCAGACCGCGGCCAGTGGCCTCGGTGCGACCCTGGATACCGCCGTGCTCCACCGGCTTGCCAGTGACGCAGGCGGTGTAATTGATATCATCGGGATTGAGGTGCTTATAGGTGTCGGCCATCCAGGCCATCTCGCGCTGACCGGTGCCCATGTCCGGGGCTGGCACGTTGGTGGCCGGATTAAGAAAGCCCTTGCGCACCAGTTCGAGGGTAAAGCGGCGGGTAATGAGCTGCATCTCGTCGCGGTCGTACTGACGCGGATCAATCATCAGGCCACCCTTGGAACCGCCAAAGGGCACATCGACGATGGCGCACTTGTAGGTCATCAGCGCCGCCAGCGCCTCCACCTCGTTCTGATCCACACAGGGGGCAAAACGGATACCACCCTTGGCCGGCAGGCGATGGGTACTGTGCACCGCGCGCCAGCCGGAAAAAATCTGCACCTTGCCGCGAATCTTGACCGGGAACTTGACCTGTATCACCGCATTGCAGGCCTTGATGGCCTCGGCCACATCCGACGCCAGATCCATGCAGAGCAGGGCGCGGTCCACCATGTGATCCACGCTCTCCAGAAATGATAAGCCGTTGTGATGATCCGCCAT
>JAJRWE010000089.1 GCA_024276955.1 Gammaproteobacteria bacterium | reverse complement strand
TGAAGCTGCTGAAGCAGGGTAGCAAAAGCTTTGTGCTGTGAAACCTTTATGCGCTTCATGTTCTTCATGGTGTCAGTAGTTACAAAATAGGCTTTAAAACCGTAACGCCATGATTTTATTGCTATCTAATATGACAAAGTAGAATTATTCGGCTTTTTGGATGCCGGAACAAAAAAGCTTGTGCCGGGCTTGAGGCGGTATCCGGCATGACGATGAGAGGTTTATCTCCCCTCTGGAAAGAGGATTGGGGTGAGGGGCATCACAAGTCGCTGAAGGTGAGTTGAAGGTGAAAAAATCAGCGGCAGTAGGTCTTCCGTTTTTCCAGGTATTTGACCAGTGATTTCTCGTAGATGGCGCAGGGCGCCCCCTGGCAGCCGATGAGCTTGTTCTGATAATTGCTGACATAGTTTGTAAACATTCCGCATAGCTCCGCATTCTTGTCATCGTCGGCATCGGTTGCCGGGGCTGCGGGTTTGGGTGCAGGCGCCTTCTTGGCTATTGCTTTCTTCGTCGCAGGTTTTTTCTGGGTAGCAGGCGGCTGGCTGATCTTCTTGCTGGCCTTCTTCGGTGCGGTCTTGACCACAGTCTCTTTTTTCTTTTGCGGGACGGGTTTGGCTGCCGGTGGCTTGTTGGCCTTCTGAGCGGGTATGGGTGCGGGCTTGATCCCTGCCTTGGGTACGGGCGCTGGTGCGGGGGTGGGTATGGCCTTCAATACCGGCCTGGCTGGCACCGGCTTGGGTGTTTTCCCGCTATCTACCGGCATAGTCCCCGTGGCCGGTTTTGTGTGCCGGGGCCTCTGTGTGGATTGGGAGGGATTTTCACCGCGACGGGCCTCGGGCGCCGCGCCAGGTACGGCAGTGGGCAGCACCTTGTCCGGTATCGGTTTCGCGCCGATGGGTTGATCTGACTTTTTGGCGGGTGGTTTTGGCTCAATTTTTGCGGCAGGCACCGATTTTTCCGCTTCGGGCTTGCTGCCAAAACGCACATTGCCGTTTTCATCCACCCACCGATAGGCAGCCGCTGTCGAGGCCAGGGGAAAGATCAGCAATAAAAGGATGAGCAGTAATTTCATCTTTGCTTCCATATCTGCTTAGGCCCTAGCAGTACTATCTTGTTGGGGTGCTAGCAAAATCCACAACCGCGTTGCCGGTATTTGGCCTTGACGTGACCTTGCTCGCCAGCCGCTTTATACCATTTTTGTGCAATTTTCTTGTTCCTTTCAACCCCTCTTCCCTTGAAATAGAGCTCTCCGAGTTGATACTGGGCCTCCGCATGTCCCTGTTCGGCGGCCAGTTCATACCATCGGGCGGCCTCCTTGAAACTGCGGGAAATGCCTTTTCCAGTACCCTTTCGGTAGGATTCACCCAACTGATATTGCGCCTCTGCATCACCCTGTTCCGCTGCGCGGGTGTGAGGGGTCAAGGGCGTGGTGGCTTCTTCGTTTGCGCTGTCCTCTGTCTGTTGTGCCTCTGGGCTTGGTGATGCGATTGTGTCGGCGGCTGGTGCCGCTTTATCAAGTTCGGCCAGGGCCTGATTGGCTTCTGTATAGCCATGCTCTGCTGCCAGTTCCATCCATTCAGTGGCAGTAATCAGGTCCTGTTCAACCATATTGCCAGTCAGATACAGGGTGCCCAGCCTGTATTGTGCCGTAGGGTATCCCTGTTCGGCTGCACTGGTCAGGTATTCAACGGCGGCGGCCGCATCGATATCGACCCCATCACCAGTCCGGTACAACTCTCCCAACTGATACTGGGCCGGCGCATAATTTTGTTCTGCCGCACGCTGCAGCCACATCACGGCCGATCGGCTGTCCTGATTGACCCCTTTACCCTGCAAATAGCGGAGCCCTAACTGGTACTGGGCCTTGGCGGATTGATCCGCCTCTGCGGCTTGACGAAGCGTTTGCAAATCGTCATCGGCAAACAGCGGTTGTGATACAAGTGCCGGCAGTAGCAAGATGAATAAAGCTCTGACGATAAGTCGCATCGTGGCGAAATGACGCATAGTAAAGTTACCTTCTTGCGGTCAAGTAGTGAAAGCCCTCTCTCTAACAGTCCGGGCAGGGGCGCAAGTCTTGTATCGACTGGCAGAGAATAATCTTAAGACCATGACCGGTCAGTGCTCGGGCACGAGAGAGCAACAAATATGGTTTGGCCAATTGTGCAATATGTGTTTTCATTATGCACTCATTAATTTCCCACCGGATTAATGGGGGGGATATCCCTGTCTGGAGACGCTTCAAGTGATCAGAAGCACTGTAAAGTTTACCATGTGCCTGCCGATGGTGATGGTTATGCATGGATAATTGAAGTTCGATGAGACTAGGAGGAGTATCTGCATGAACAAGTTAGGACAATTTTGTATAGCCACCCTATGCATGGCTGCGCCGTTTACGGCGACCGCGGGGGAAATTGGTGAGATCCAATGGCATGGCTTTTTGACCGGCGCCTACATGGCGACATCCGGTGCGGGTGAGGATGTCCACTATGCCGGTGATGTCTCCGACAACGGCACCACCAAGGATACCCGCCTGGGTTTGACCGTGACGACCCAGGTCGATGAGAAATGGCGCTTTGCGGCACAGATGAAGGCCAAGGGCGTTGACGATTTCCAGATGGAGATGGACTGGGCCTACGCCACCTATGACTACTCCGACGGGTTTGCCGTCAATGTGGGTGAAATCAAGTACCCGGTCGGGCTGTATAATGAATACATAGAAGTGGGTTATACCTACCCCTGGATACGTGCGCCGGAGACTTTCTATAACCAGGATATTTTTGGACCGAATCTGACACGTATTTCCTATAGCGGCGTTGGTCTGGAATTCAGCTCACTCGGTGATGAGTCGGAGACCAACTTAAATATTTTTGGCGGTTTGCTGGATGTGGGGGACGGCCATGTCAATCAGCTGATCGGCGCCAAACTGGGTTTTAACTGGGCAGACATACTACGCCTTCAGCTAAGCGCCGCGACGGGTCTCATGGAGATTGAAGCTGGCCCTAGAGCTGCCATGAATGGTGAACGGCATACCAGCTATGCTGCAGGCATCGGTCTGGACATGGAGAGCTTTGTGTTCAGCACCGAGATCAGCGCAGCCACCATGGGCGTGGATGTGATGGATTCCACATCCGGTTATGTCATGATGGGGTACCGCTTTGGGGATTTCATGCCCCATGTGACCTATGGTCATTGGGATGTGAAAGGGGGCTGGGGTCAGAAGGACATTACCCTCGGCCTGCGCACAGAATTGACCTCGAATACCGCCCTGAAGATCGATGTCAAACAGGTTACCCCGGGGGATAAATATAATAATAATGATGTGAGCGCCGGCTACGGTCTGTTTAACGCCAAGCCGGAAGAAGACAAGGTGCTCATCTACGGCGTTGCACTGGAATTGGTCTTTTAGGGGGGCTGAAGCATGAAAACTTATGTGAGCACGCTGATGCTGATGGTGGTATTGATCTTCACCGCCGCCATTGCCCATGCTGATGAGGTCGTGTTGATCGTCAACCCGGCCAATACTCTGTCTGAACTAACCCTGAAGGATGTGAAAAAGATCTACCTGGGCAAGAGCAAATTCTTTCCCGGTGGGGGAAAGGTCATTCCCGCAGATCAGCTGGAAAAAAGCACGGTCAGGAAGATCTTCTATGAAGTGATGATCGGCAAGAGTGCATCCAGGCTGAAGGCTTACTGGTCGAAGCGGATCTTCACCGGCAAGGGAACGCCGCCGATTATCAAGAAGAACGATGAGGCTATGCTGGCGTGGGTGGCGGAACAGCCCCTGGCGCTGGGCTATGTGTACCGAAAGTCGGTCAATGATTCCGTCAAGGTGCTGAATCTCAAGTAAATACCAGGCTGTTCATTGCTCACATTCACCACGTTTTGCTCACCAGAAGGCCCTGAATCATTCAGGGCCTTCTGGTTTTGAGTCCGGCAAGCCTAAACCCGTTACCGGGCGTCTCCAGCGGCTATCTGTTGTTACACCGCCTCGGCCTTGACCAGTAGGCGCTGCGCCTCCTCAAGGATTTTTCTCCGCTTGAAAAACAGCTGCCAGCGATTGCCCTAGCACTGACGCCAGAGCACAGCGGCGCGAACCGCCGCCAGCAGCAGGGCGCGAATACGATCCGCGGTGGATGGATTGGCGAGGTGGGTGTGTTCACCGTTGACCATGATTTTTGGCCGCAGGGTGCTGATGGTCTGGCTGTAGGTGTGCGCCAGGCTGGCGATGACGTTTTCATGGGTCGCGGAAAAATGTCCAGCCTGGCTGCGGGCGTGCTCGATGCCATCGAACAGCGCCTTGAGCATGTCAGGGTTCTTGCTGAGCTTGCGCTCCAGCACCATGATGCCGATGGCGTATTTTGTGGTGTCCAGTTGTCGGTTTTGCTGTGGCTGATTGGGTGCGCCACTGCTGCCGCCGAGCTGCTCGATCAGTGCCTGCAGACCGCTGCGCAGGCGGGTGATGTCACCAAAGGTGGCAACCGGCGTGTCAACATCGGTAAGGAACAGGCTGTTGATGCAGGTCTCGAAATCATCGCCATCGGCCTTGCCGGTATAGGCAAGCTGGTGAACCAGCTGTGTGGCCTGAAAAATGCCCGCCAGGGCAATGGTGCGGTCGGTGTCGGTGTACTTCATGTTGTGGATTCAATCTCTCCGGGTTGGATTCCCCGCTGCTCGCCTCAAGCGCCTACTTTTGGTGCAGCGAAATAATTTTATTGCCCTGAACAATGGTAGGAGTGGACCCTTGGGACGCGATGCCAAGGGTGGGAAAACCATCGCGGCCCGGGGGTCCGCTCCTACCAACACGATACCCCGTCAGCTCGCCTAAAGTGCCTACTTTTGGTGCTGCAGGGTGGTTCATTGTCTTGATATGTTTAGTGGGCCACAGCTATTCGATGACGCCGCCGCCAAGGCATTCGTCACCCAGATATAACACCACCGACTGGCCCGGCGTAATGGCGCGCTGGGGCTGCTCGAACTGGACGTGACAGCGGTTGGCGTCCAGCTCAGTTCCCCGTTCAGCTCCCCATTTAGTTATTGTGCAGGCCTGGTCCGTCTGACGATAACGGGTCTTGGCCATGCAGTGGAAGGGCAGTGCTGCGGGTCGCTCGGCAATCCAGTTCAATTGGCTGGCGGTGAGTTCGGAGCGGAATAACCGTGGATGATCATGGCCCTGGGCGACGATGAGAATATTGTTATCGAGATCCTTGCCCACCACATACCAGGGATCACCGCTGCCGCCCTGGCTGCCACCGATGCCCAGGCCCTGGCGTTGGCCCAGGGTGTAATACATGACTCCATCGTGCTGGCCTACCCGTTCACCTTCTAGTGTACGCATCTCGCCAGGTTGGGCGGGCAGGAAGCGGCCGAGAAATTCCTTGAATTTGCGTTCGCCAATGAAGCAGATACCGGTGCTGTCTTTTTTTGCCGCATTGGTGAAACCCTGCTGTTCGGCGATGCGGCGCACCTCCGGTTTGCACAGTTCGCCCAGTGGAAACAGCGCCCGTTGCAGCTGATGCTGGCCCAGGGCATGCAGGAAATAGGTCTGATCCTTGTTGCCGTCACGGGCCTTCAACAGGCGGTAGTGGCCGTCACGGTATTCCACTCGCGCGTAATGGCCGGTGGCGATGTGATCGGCGCCAAGCATCAGGGCATGCTCAAGAAAGGTCTTGAACTTGATCTCCCGGTTGCAGAGTACGTCCGGGTTCGGAGTGCGGCCGGCGCGGTATTCGTCGAGAAAATAGCTGAACACATGATCCCAGTATTCGCTGGAAAAATTGCGGGTATGCAGTTCGATGCCCAGTTGCTCGCAGATACTGCTGGCATCTTTAAGATCCACTGCGGCCGAGCAATAGCCCTCCTTGTCGTCTTCGTCCCAGTTCTTCATGAACATGCCCTGCACGTCGAAACCCTGCGCGCGCAGCAGGTAGGTCGCCACGGCGGAGTCCACGCCGCCGGAGACGCCGACCAGGATGTTGCGCAGGGGGGTGGGGGATGCAACGCTGCTGTTTGCCGATGTTGCCATGCTTAGCGGGTTTCCTTAATCACGCGGAGGCCGCCGGTTTTTTCTGCCGCGCCCCGGGGCGGGACTTCCTTTGTGACGGGATGCCTTGTGACGGGATGTGTGATGAGGGCGGTGATGCCGAGCCCGGGTTTCCTGTTCATGGGGCGGTATTTTACGCCATTCGTCGGGCATTTGCGCCTCCCGCCATTGGCCGGGCATCAGGCCGTCCAGCGACCACGGTCCAATGCGCACGCGGAGCAGGCGCAGTGTCGGGTGTCCGACCGCCGCGGTCATGCGCCGCACCTGGCGGTTGCGGCCCTCATGGAGGGTCAGCTCGATCCAGCGGGTGGGGATGCTGGCGCGGTAACGCACCGGCGGTGTGCGTGACCCGATATCGGGTTCGGCAATCAGCCGGGCCTGCGCGGGTGCGGTGATGCCGTCCTTGAGCGGCACGCCCCGGCGCAGCTGGTCCAGTGCATGCCGATCCGGGTCGCCTTCGACCTGCACCCAGTAGGTCTTGGCCAGTTTGTGGCTGGGATGGCTGATGCGGTGCTGCAGGCCGCCGTCGTCCGTGAGGATCACCAGGCCTTCACTGTCACGATCCAGACGCCCGGCCGGATAGACCCCGGGGGTGTCGACAAAGTCGGACAGGGTATGGCGATTGTCTGCATCCGTGAACTGGCAGAGGACATCAAAGGGCTTGTTGAGCAGCAGGATCATTGACATTGGCGGGTATTTGACAAAAAGTGGAGTGATTCTATAGGAATTTTCAAGTCCAATGGATGCCGGAAATCCCCTGTTGCGGGGATGATTTTGGCCGATAAGTCGATAAATAAGTTGATAATAAGGTATTACAGATAACGCTTATGGTTTTCATGTGATGGCGAAGAGTATACGCGCACGCTTTTTGTTGACGGCAGCCGTGGTGGCGATGCTGTCATTGCCTGCGGCGTTGTATACCCAGCACCGCGTTCATCTGTTGACCCAGGAAAGCTTTCAGTTGATCCAGGAAGACCAGGATTTGGGCTGGGTCTTTGATTCCCTGACGGATTCCCTGCAGGTCACGGAAAGTGCCATTTATCAGTACCCCCTGATGCTGGATGCCAGGTCTTATCGCAATATCCTTGTTCGTCTGGCGGAGGCCAAACTGCAGGCGCGCCAGCTGACAGAGCACTATGCCCTGCGTCGTCATCCGTTCATTCATGATTTTGCCGTCAATCTGGTTTTTGCTATGCAGCGGCTGGATGAAGAAACCCAGAAGCTGTTGGCGGTGCTGTCTGACGTGGAAACCCGTTTCCCGGCTGCCGCCATCCTGCTCGATGATTTGCAGCCGGGCAACGAGGCCTTTATTCAGGCCGTGAACCTGGCCATCGCCGAAGCGACCGGAATGGCGGATAAACCGGATCAGCCGGTTATTCTACAGGCACTGAATGAGTTGCGTTATGCCTGGGCGCAGCAAATCAGTTCAGTGCGGGTCTTCGTCGCCAATCGTTCCGGGGTGTTTGGTGATCCGGCTGCCAGCATGGCGAACAATCTGCGCAACCGCGAGGTTTATATTAATCGTGTGGATGAGCTGCTGGTCGAGCTGGAGGCCTATCGTGAGCTGGGCAAGCTGGATTTTCAGCTGAATGAATCCCTGGGAATCATGCATGAAATCCGCTTGCAGTATGAGTCCGATTTCAGGCGTGCGGTGGAAATATACACCTCGAAAAACTGGCGCGCGGATCTACCCATTTTGCGCAATGACATTCGCCCGATACTCGACCAGGCCTGGGGGATTCTGGATCTCATGAGGCAGGAGATGGCCAACCTCTCCGAAAAGAACATCATCCACACGCTGGATACGGCCGATACCCTGTCCCTGATCGTCTGGGTATTTACCGCCTTTATGGCCACCGTCCTGCTGCTCGCCTATCTCATGTTCGAGCGGGTGATTCGCCGGCCCATCCTCGATGTGACACGGGCCCTGGAGGCCCACGGTAAAGGTGAGGATTATCTGCCCACCCTGGTTCCCCGTACTCAGGAAACCGCGGTGCTGGTGGAGGCGTTTCTGCGCATGCAGGGCCAGGTTCAGTCGCGCCAGACACGCCTGGAGTCCATCCTCGACAATGCCGCCGAAGGCATCATTACGCTGGATGAGCATGGCATCATCGAAACCTTCAGTAATGCCGCTCAGCAGCTTTTTGGCTATCGCGCCAGGGAGGCCATTGGTCGCCCGGCCATGACCATCGTACCGTTGTCGCCGGGCGGTGTTTTTTCCAACTTTCTCGAGCTTTGCAAATCACCCTCGATGAGCATTTCCGGTCACGAAACAACGGTAACGGCGTTGCGCCGGGACGGCTCCAGTTTCCCCATGTCGGTCAAGGTCAACAAACTGGAAATAGAAAACCGAACGCTTTATATCGCCTTGGTTGATGACATCGGCGAGCGCATGGCGATGATGGAAAATCTGCGTAAAATGGCCGAGCATGATTCCCTCACCGGCCTGTATAACCGGGAATATTTCCTCAATGAACTGGAGCGTGTGGTAGAGAATGCCCGGCGTGGCAGCCCGCGTGATTACGCCCTGCTGTATCTCGATCTTGACAATTTCAAGTTCGTCAACGATACCCTCGGGCACCTCGCTGGGGATCAGGTGCTGGTGGAAGTGACCGAGATGCTCAGCCAGCGCAATCGCAAGAGCGATTTGCTCGCCCGCCTGGGTGGCGATGAGTTTGCCCTGCTCATCTATGACACCAATGAAAATGATGTGATGCAGGCTGCCGAAGCCCATCGTCGTCTGCTCGCCGACTACGTCTTCAAGTATGATGGCAAGGCGATCCAGCTCGGTTGTTCTATCGGTGTCAGCCTGTTTGGCCAGTCCGTGGTCAGCAAGGAAGACCTGCTCATGCAGGCCGATATCGCCTGTCACATCGCCAAGCGCTCCGGGCGCAATTGTGTACATCTGTACGAGGCCGAGGATCAGCAGGATCTGGCCGCCATGTCCGAGGACATGGGCTGGGCGCGGCGCATCAAGGAGGCCATCAGCCGCGACCAGTTCAGTCTGGTCAGCCAGCCCATCATGGATCTGAAGACGGGCAAGATGAATCGGTACGAAGTGCTGTTGCGTATGCATAACGAAGATGGTCATGTCATTCAACCCGCCGGTTTTATTTCCGCCGCCGAGCGTTTTGGCCTGATGCGCGCCATTGATCGCTGGGTGATCGAACATGCCATCGAGGCCCTGGGCCACCAGCTGAAAACGCAGCCAAATCTGCACTTTTCCATTAACCTGTCGGCTGAATCCATCGGCGAGGCAAGCATGCTGGAGGTCATCACCAATGCCCTGCAAAAATACAGCGTGCCGCCCACGGCAGTGACCTTCGAGGTCACGGAGACCGTGGCCATTGCCAACCTTGGTACCGCGTTGAAGTTCCTCGAACAATTACGCGCACTGGGTTGCCATACGGCGCTGGATGATTTTGGCGTGGGTTATTCGTCTTTCGCCTATCTCAAGGATTTGCCGGTGGACAGCGTCAAGATCGATGGTTCCTTCGTGCGCGACATTCAGCGTGATGCCCTGCAGCTGGCGATGGTGCGCTCCATGAACGACATCGCCCATGCCATGGGCAAGACGACGATTGCGGAATACGTCGACAGCGAGGAGTGCATTGCCATCCTCAAGGAAATTGGCGTGGATTATGCTCAGGGTTTTCATATTGGTATGCCGATGCCGCTTGACGAGGTTCCCGAGAGTGGTGCCGGCAAGAAATCGGTGGTCGTTCGGCTGCTGAAATAATCACTGGGAGTGGTTGCTGAATGAAAAAATCCAAGCGTCTGAAACCCGTTGTGCGGGTGGCCGAGAGCCGCGAACAGCAGGCGGCGCGGGCGCTGGGCACCGCCCAGACCCGGCTGGCTCAGGCGCAGCAGCAGCTGCAAGAGCTTCAGTGCTACCGTGACGACTACCGGCAAGGCTTTCAACAGGCTGGCGCCGCGGGCATGGGGGCGGCTCAGCTGGCAGACTACCAGCAGTTCCTGCACAAGCTGGGACAGGCCATCGAACAACAGGGGCAGCAGATTGCGCAGGCCACACAGGAGGTCGAGGCCAAGCGTGCCCTGTGGTTTGCCTCGCGCGGTAAGGTGCGCATGCTCGATACGGTCGTCGCCCGTTACCAGGCCATTGAAGAACAGCAGGCCGCACGCCAGGAACAGCGGGAACAGGATGAACGCTCACAGCGCGGCGGCCGTTCCGAGACCCTGTAATCCCCTCAGATGTAGGAGCGGGCCATGCCCGCGATATCTTTCCGATCACCACGGCAGTTGATGTTATTGTTTTGACTTTGTGGGAGCGGCTTCAGCCGCGAAGCCCTTGTTAAATGAGGCATTTCTCGGCTGAAGCCGCTCCCACAGATTAATGACATTTCCCGCAGTGAGGACTTCATCGCGGGCATGGCCCGCTCCTACAGAATCTGACCGACTCCATACCATTGGCACAATCTTTGCTCAGTTACCGCTGGTATCCGTGCCGATGCCAGCGCATCGTGGCACAAAACCCGAAACCCACCGGACTCCGTTAAAGATCACTGCAATGGCCGAAGCCGCTCTCATCACACCCACTGCCGAGATGATGCCTGTCACATCAGGGGTACCTGTGGTGGCCGCGTCTGCGGCGTCCGGGGGTATTTTTGCCGGCATGCTGGCACAGCGCCTGCAGTCATCGGCAGAGTCCCAGGCGAAAGGCACTGCGGTCGATACGGCGGCACGGTCGCCGGTGCCGGCTGTGAGCCTGCCGACGGGTCAGTCCTCGCCACAAGACGGCAATGTCTTGCCACCGGAAGCGCCGATTCCGGCGGTGTTTGATACCGGGTCTGAGACGTTGTCGGTCATGTTTGAACCGCTGCCTGATGCCGGGAGTGGCGGCATGCCGCTGGTAACGGCCCAGCCCGATGTGCTTGTGCAAGACCGGCCTTTGGCCGGGGCGGTGCCGGATGCCTTTGCACCGCTGCCTGCCGGTGTGATCCCGCCGCCGCCGGATGCAAAACTCCAACCACTGCCCGGGGACCGGCCTGTCCCCGCTGATGAGCGGCGTACCTCGCCAGGCCGGGTGCCGTCGCCTATGGCCCTGAAGCTGGCTGGCTTGACCGATACTCAGCCAGTGGTGAGGCTGGAGCGGCCCGCCTCACCAGGGCTGAATGCCCGCGGGGAGACGGCCGAGATGTTGCGCGCCGGCATCCCTCTTCTGTCGGCGGAACAGACTGCGCGTGGCGGCATAGCGGCCCAGCTCACGAATCAGACACTGACCGGTGATGCCCTGTCACGCCAGTTCCAGCAGCAGATCGACCGTTTGCTGGCCACGTCCCGCACTCCTACCGGCGCCGGGTTGAGTGCGCCGATATTGGCACCCTCGGACACCCCTGCCAGTATCGCCCCGCCGGATCTGTCTTCCACGGCCTTTCTGCCGGGCATCGGCAGTGATGTGCGCGCCGCGGCACTGACCGGCCCGGGCTCGTTGCCGGGCCTGCCGGTAAACATCCCCGTGGGTCACCCCGGTTGGTCTGCGGAACTTGGCCAGCGCATGATGTGGCTGGCCAACCAGGAAATCCGTGAGGCAAAGATCCAGCTGAACCCACGCCACCTCGGCCCCATTGATGTGCGTATCATCTATTCAGATGCGCAGCAGCTCAGCGTGAGTTTCAATGCACAAAATCCGGCCGCCCGCGAGGCGCTGGACGCCGCCCTGCCGCGCCTGCGTGAGATGTTCGAGCAGCAGGGGCTGAATCTTGCCGATGCCAGTGTCTCGCAGGAATCTTTTGCCGGGCAGCAGCAGGATGCCGAAGATGAAAATGGATTGCGCCACGATGCCGTGGCCGATACTCACTGGGTGGACAGTGGTGACGAGGAGCCGCAACAGCAGTCTCCACCCGTTCCTATCGGGCTGGGATTGGTGGATATCTTCGCCTGATGTATATCTGTAATGCTTGCGGTAGCCCATGTAGCCAGTAGGGTGGGCAGGTTTTTTGTGCCCACGCGTTAATTTGGCTTCATGTGGTAGTACTATTCAATGGTTGTTGACGCGGTTTTACATCGGCGTGGGCACAAAAAACCTGCCCACCCTACTTGACTGGCTTAACCATCCATGTCTGCGGGAAGGGTAACAAATGAAATCAACGCGCCTTTCAATGTTGAGCAAATCACGCAATGTCCCGCGCATTAATATCTCCCGGGTTTCGCAGGCTCAACCCAGGCTACTTGCTGATTTAAG
>JAJRWE010000088.1 GCA_024276955.1 Gammaproteobacteria bacterium | reverse complement strand
TCATGAAGGTTGGCCTCGGATGTGGTGGATTGATTGTTTCGCACCAAACACTTTACCAGATTCCGCCAACCTTCTCCTTTTATTTCATGCGGTTATATAGGTTTTCCTGGGACGCTAGCGCTTAACTAAGTGCCATTCGACCATGGTCATGCTACGCGACACCACCGCCGCCCTGGCCGGTTCCGCAGCCTCCGTTCACGGCGCCCGGGGGAACGCATTCTCAACCCTTGTGGCGCATTACCAGGATACCGTGCTGGCCTATCGCGACGTAATGCAAGGCAAGGGGGCACCCGGCGTAACCCCGGCCTCAGCCGGGCAGGCGATTCATGCTGCCGCCGCCAACATGCAGAAAAAGTTTCAATACGAACTCTGGATGGTCGCACTCTCGCAAAAGGAACCGCTACGCAAAGGCACCGCCCTGACCAACAGCACCCGCGCCATGAATATCGCCCGCAGCAGTCGCCATATCCAAAAACTGCAACTGACCTCCGTCACCCAGGCCACGGCCCTGGGCCGCTTCAGCAAATATGGGAAGGTATTAGGCAACGGTCTGGTACTTGTCGATGTGGGCAGCCGTGTCGGCAATATACACAATGAGTACAAAGCGGATGGCGACTGGGAGCGGGAGTTGTTTATTGAGTCGAGTAGTTTTGCCTTGAGTGCAGGCGCGGGCATAGTTGCTGTGAACGTGGGCACCACAGCATTAATGTTTTTAACTGTAGCTACACCGGTTGGATGGATCGGTCTTATTGTTACGGCTGCGGCTGTATCTATGGGAATGAACCACATTGTAAAAGGTGAAAGCGGGGGGTGGTATGATTATATAATGGATAAGTTGAAATTTTTATGAGCTTTTCTATCCTCTTCGCGATCCCGTCTGCAACGATGCTTGTCGGCTGGGTTTTATTTGTTATTTTCGGCCAGATCACTGTGCGTAAGCTCAGAAAAAATCCTGAAACCAAGCATGAATTAGGTATTGAACTCTTAAGCGGCTGGGATATTTTTAATGTGGCCCAAGCATTGACATTACCAAAATCGGTGATGCAAAGAATCAGAAATAATCCTCAAGAAGGCAGCGTGGTTTTTGCAAATTATAAGTTATTGTATGAACATACGACGGTATTTGATAGGGTGCTGGCGCGCGTGTTCTATACGCTATTTACCTTTTCTGGATTTGGGTTGATTATATTAGGAGTGTTGTATTGGTTCGGAGTTTTCGACTGAAACAAGTAATGCAGAATGAGCCCCTGGCTAACACCTCCCGCACCGCATAAAGCAGCCACGTCACGAAACTGAATGTGGGCTCAATGATCGCCTGTTCAGTAGAAAAGTACTCCGGAAAAGAGTCGCCAATCTGCAGTGCCAAGGCATCCGCCCAGACAATGGGCTAATGTCAGAAAATGTCGCAAAGGAGATGAAAACCCGGTTGTCGTTTAATGCATACCCTGAGAAACCTTCTTTATCTCCTTGGTTTGTCATGACAATGGCGCCATTTCTCCGCACCGCATATCCACTCCGGCGTCTCCATTCGTTGCCAAAAAATCTCCCAGAGTGTGATAATATTTCATGCATTATTTGACCTCGAAATGCGTTCATGTTCCCCGCTGTCACGGACGCCACACACTTAACAAGGACAACGTCATGACTCCGCATTGCCTGACAACACGTTTTTCCCACCTTCCGATGGCGCTCCTGGCACTGCTTATTCTGGCCTTGCAGGGTTGTGGTGATGGCGTTCGGATACTGCCTCCGCCAGTATCCAATGCCGATCCGACCGGGTATTACACCAATAGCGGGTATGTGGATGTGAAGGCGAGCGACAATATAACGCTACGGCGTGTCACAGATATGCAAGGCATGGTGCATAACGGGCAACTGATGATGCTGAGTGATACCAATAACCTGACTTATGTCGGTACGTTTACGGTGAGTGGCAATGATTTCAGTGGTACCGTTACGCTTTACGAAGCTGGCAAAAAAACACAGGAGGATATTCCACTGAGTGGCCTGATTACCGAGGGCTCGAAGATGACCGGCACCCTGGGCGGTACCGGGGCGGCCAATGGTACTTTCCAGTTGGACTATGCGGCGGATAACGGGCCGGTGGATCTGGCACTGGTAGTTCGAATCAATGACTGGCGCTCGGTGGTCAACCTTAATATCCCTAGCCTCGATCTAAGTGATGCTACTGAGCCTGCGCCTGTGTTTAATGTTGTCGCGGGTGGCACTGGTAGCAATATTTTCAGTGGTTGTAGTTATCGTGGCCACATGGAACCCATCGTGGGCGCACATCTCTATACGGTGTCCGTCACCATGGACAGTTGCTCACCGGGGACTATCGATGTCGAAGCCATTCCGGACTATACCGGTCTGGCCAGTGTACGCGGCACGGATCGTTTTATCCTGACGCTGACCAACGGGGCTTATGACTTCAGCGGTGAATATTATGAGCGGCTCTAGGCGGCCACACAGACCGGACAGGCCGATGACGAACACGTATAGAGAGAGAGCCATGGAGGCAGGGGGCTGTCGGCTGTTTTCCGCACTGTTGCTGGTCGGCGCCACGAGTCTGCCGCCAGTGCTTGCCGGCCCGGCAGGGGGTGAAGTGGTGGGCGGTTCCGGCAGCATCAGTCAGTCGGGCGCCACCACCACCATACAACAAAACACCCAGAACATGGCCCTCGACTGGCAGAGCTATAACGTCGATGTGAATGAACGGGTGCAATACATCCAACCCAATCAATCCTCTCTTTCCCTCAACCGTATCCTCAGTAACAGCGCCTCGCAAATCCGCGGCCGCATTGACGCCAATGGCCAGGTGATCCTGGTGAATCCCAACGGGGTGTTTTTCACCGCCACCTCGGTGGTGAATGTCGGTGGTATTATCGCCTCCGGACTGGATATCAACACCGATGATTTCATGAATGGCCGTTATATCTTTAACGAAGTTTTGGGTGCTGAAGGCTCGGTCATCAATCGCGGCACCATTAACGCCGCCTTGGGCGGCAATGTCGCCCTGCTGGGCAAGCAGGTCAAAAATGAAGGCATGATCGCCGCCCACCTGGGCACGGTCAACCTTGCTGCGGGCAAACAGGCGGTCTTGCGTTTTGATCAGGCCGGATTGTTGGGGATCCGCGTCAGTGACGAGATCCTACAAGACGAGCTGGGTCTTGACCCTGCGGTTATGAACAGTGGTGAAATTCAAGCCGAAGGCGGCCGCGTGTTACTTACCGCCAGCACCAGCCAGGATGTGTTTTCACAAGCCGTGAATACCGGTGGCCTGGATCAGGCTACCAGCGTAGTCGTCCATGAAGATGGCAGCTTCACGCTTGGTGGCGGGGCCGATGTGATCAATACCGGCAGCATCGATACTTCTACAACGTTAAGCGATCAAAATGTTGGCCGCATTGTTTTGCTGGGTGAAAACGTTACCAGCAGCGGCGAACTCAATGCCAATGCACAAAACGGCAACGGCGGCGAAATCGAACTGCATGCACAGGACACCACCTTGCTGACCGAAAGCAGTGTCACCTCTGCGCGCTCGGAAAATGCAGGCCAGGGCGGTGCTGTGAAAATATTAGGCGACAATGCCGGCCTGTTTGATCAATCCACCATCGATGTTTCGGGCGCCAACGGCGGCGGGCAGGTGCTTATTGGTGGCGACCAGGAGGGCAATAATGCCCTGATCCCCTACGCCGAATTTATCTACCTGTCAGAAGACAGCCAGGTGTTTGCCGATGCGCTGGATAACGGTGATGGCGGCAGGCTCATCACCTTTGCATCCAATACGGCGCGCATCTACGGCGATTTGTTTGCCAGAGGCGGCATCAATGGCGGGGATGGAGGGTTTATCGAAACCTCCGGCTTGATCGGTTTTCAGATCGTCGGCGCACCTGATGCCTCGGCAGCTCGGGGCGAGGGGGGGCACCTGGCTGATTGACCCGTTTAACATCACCGTGACCAATACTAACAACAATGCGGCGACGGATTCCCCTTTTACTGCCACTGGAGAAGATGCAACAGTCGATGTTAACGACATACGGGAAGCCTTGAATAACGCCAATGTGATTATCCGGACAGGTGGAGACTCCGGGGCGGGCAATGGGGACATCACTTTTGATGAGTTCGGTGACCTCAATTACAACAACCGTGACACACGCACGCTGACACTGGATGCCGCTGGGGACATTACCTTTGAAGCGGGTAGCCGAATTCGTGACAGAACTCCAGGCAATAACGCAAACGATCCAGACCGCTTGAGCGTTGTGTTGCTGGCCGATGGCGCCGT
>JAJRWE010000087.1 GCA_024276955.1 Gammaproteobacteria bacterium | reverse complement strand
GACATCGTAGAGCACGTCCTGCTGGGCATGGACAAAGGACTCTTCATCGCCCGTCACGCGGCTGAGCACGCCAAGTTCAAGCAGGAGTCGAACCACGGCCACCAGGTCGCGTCTTTCACTGCGCTCCTCCAGGGCGAATTGTAGCCCCAGCGCCTTGAGGTCGGGATCCGCCGCCGCCTGGCGGATGGCCTCACCGAGCCGGCCGAGGGTGATCTGTGGTTCTCCCCGTTCGAGTTCCGCCAATGCCAGACAGGTCAGGGCGTACCGGCGGCGGCTGAAGGGGGGCGCAGCGGCCGGCTTGCTCAAGCGAGCGGGGCGGGTGGTATCGCCATGGTCGGCGACGCGTTTGCGCAGGCGGGCGAAATCATCCTCGACAATCAGCACCCAGCCGGTCTCGCGAGTTAGCCATTGACGCAAGGCGTCGGCATGCTTGCGTACCCAGGGATAGGCCGGGTCGGTGTGCAGCAGCATGGGGCGGGCGAGCAGGCTGCGCAAGGCCCGCTGTTGTTCGTCCTGGCGGTTACGCTCAAGGACATCAATGAGGTGGCCACTCACAGTGCTCATGGGCAGTCTTCCCGGTCGGTGATACGAACCTGGTAGTCGCGCCCGGAAAAGGTACCGATGGGGGGGCTGATTTTGGCGTGCTTATCAATGGCCAGTGGCCGCATTTCGATCTCGATCGCGCCGTCACCGGTGGTGGTGTAGATCGCCGCTTCGGTGTTTTCTGCAGCGGCCAGGGCTTCGCCCAGGAGTTGTAGAAAATAACGAAAACTCCCTTCATCCAGTTCGCCGATGGCGCTGAGCGTGGTGGTTTCACCGGTGGCCAGATGATGGCGCGCCTGACGGGCCTCCTCACTCTCACTGGCGATCTGTTTGGCCAGTTGTGCCTTTTCTTTACGCCGGTCGCGGATTTGCGCCGTGGCGCCGCGGCGGGCATAGCTTCCAGTAGCGCGCAGGCGGGGATTGATGGTGAGTGGTGGTGCATCCCACCACGAGCTTTGTGGAGAAACCGGTGCCTGTTCCCGCGCAGCGAGGGTCTCTTCATCAATACTGAGATGCCGCGCTGGCGCCAGACCAAATACGCCGCGCCACAGGCGGTGGGCCTCACCATCATTTTCGCATTGCATGAACCAGCCCGCCAGGGTGCGAAAATCCGCAGAGCGGTCGCTGCGACCGAGTCTTTTTTCATTCAGCCGTACCACGGCCTCCAGTAGCAGCAAGATGGCGTGCCGGGCACGGGACTGGAGAACCGAGGCCTGGGAGGGATGGCTCTGTGTGCCAATAAACCAGGCTTGCAGGCCCTGCCAGTGGCCGCGCCAGTGGTGCAGGGTTTGTTCAAATTGTTGTTTGTGAGACTGTTCGTTTGATGAGTCTGCACCCAATGTTACATCGGGTGCCAAGTCTTCGGCTTCACGCGTCGCCACCAGCATTAAAAGCCTTTCGATGGGGCCGTCCAGCTTGTGTATGAGTTGGGCAATATCGGGGGCGAGCACCGCCAGGTCGCCGACAAATCGCTTGAGATAGTCGATGACCTTTTCCTTGTAGGCAAGAAAGGCATCGCGATCGATACGTCGCAGATCCAGGGCGCGTCCCAGGCCCGCCATAAAGGCCTGGGCATTGTCGGCCAGATCCTCGAACACCCGGCTCAGGTCGCGCAACAGGGCGTGAACCCGCCCGGCATCCGCTTCGGTATCCGATCCGGTTTCACGACAGAGTTGCTCAATGGCGGCCAGAGTGTCACGAATATCCCGCAGCGCCACTGCCTGCAGGGCTCCATGGCGACCGAGTAATTCATCGAAGGTTGCCAATGCCGCCTCGGCGGCCTCGCCCTGACGGGAGAGTTGGTAAAGATGGCGGGCGCGGTAGAAATCCTCTACCGTGGTGACGCGGCCGGTATCGGGCTGTGCCAGCAGGTTTCCCCAGGCAACCAGCTGTTCAAGGGCTGCCGGTATCTCCTCCGGCGACCAGCCGTTATCAGGGCTCAGTCGTTCAATCACTTCCCCTGGACGCAAATGGACGATGAAGTGGGTCTTTGCCGTGGTGAATGTCCGCATCACTGCCCGGTAAAGAGACGCTTTTTCTGCGGTAACGTAATTGAAGGCTGTTGACGGCATGTGTTTGTGACGCTTTGATTGAGCAAGTGGCCAGGGTTGAACGTAGCGAAATCCGTGAACTTATGGTGCCTCCGGTTCTGCTACGTTCAACCCTTATCAGGCTACGATTTATGTTTCAATCGTCTATTGGCTTGCTGCGGCGTCAGTCCGGCCACTCGGGTCAGTGCCTCCAGAGTGCGTTGGCGGAGCTGGAGTTTGCCGCTGCCATTTTCCCAGTTACTCACCGTCGGTGGGCTTACCCCCACCAGTTTTGCAAACTGAGCGCTGTTCATCTCAAACTGTTTACGCAGGCGGCGGACAGCTGCCGCTGTTGGCGTAAACGGTCGTTTTTTCTTGACGGCGCTTTTCTTCTTAATGGTTTTTTTGCTCGTCTTTTTCTCCGCGGGAGCCTTTTTACTCGCAATAGCCTTTTTCTTCACAGCCACCTTTTTACGGCGCGGTTTGACGGGTTCTTCCATGTCGACACCAAACAGACCGGAAAGATCCGTTGCCGCCAGCCGTCGTTTCCCTTTTCCGGATGCGGCCGATGTGACGTCCAGCTCTGCAGTAATCAAGGCTTCCTGGTCAACATTGCGCAGCAGAAAAAGCAGCTCAGGCCGGTGGTCCAGTCTGGCGCCAACGCCGTAGAGGACGGCGGCAATGTGTTTGCACATCTCGGCCCAGTCGGGGCAGTCGCAGGCGAGCTTTATCTCGCGGGGCTGGGGGAACAGGCCGCTCTTTGGGTCGGTGACGATTTTCATGACGTTATCAGAGAAGCGCCCCTGCAATAGCTCCAGCATGGAGCCGATCTGGCCGGCACATTGGTCACGCACCTTTTTCCATTTCTTTGCCGGCAGCGGGGTGATATCAATATTGATATTGTAGAGTTCCGAACCACTGACGATGGCTTCGATTCTGCCCTTTGAGATGGCGAGGTGACACACTGAGCCGTTGCGTACATAGGTTCGTCCGCGTGGCAGGCGGTTTTCATAATCGCTGAATTTCTCCAGATGATCGCACCACGCCTCGCCCCAGAATGTGCGCGCGATCTTGCGCCCCTCGGTCTCTACGGGCTCAATCTTCAGCCCTTTTTTACTCAGCTTTTGCATCGCCTTGGCGGCCTTGGCACGCCGTTGTGCCACCGATACATATTTGGGCCATCCACCGTAACCACCATAAGCCATCTACTTTTCTCCCGTTATTTAGAGTAACTACTTACACCATGAAGCCAAGTAGGGTGGGCAAGCTTTTCATGCCCACGCGGAATATGCGCCGACCGCGTGGGCACACAAAACGTGCCCATCACCCTACTTGGCTTGGCTTCATCATAGAGTAACTATTTACACCATGAAGAACATGAAGCGCATAAAGGTTTCACAGGACAAAGCTTTTGATACCCTGCTTCAGCAAAGTAGGGTGGGCAGGTTTTTCATGCCCACGTGGAATATGCGCCGACCGCGTGGGCACAAAAAACGTGCCCATCCTACTTGGTTATTACCTTTCAACACTTCATGTTCTCCATGTTCTTCATGGTGTAAGTAGTTACCCTTTAGATATCAAATAGATATCAAACCCGACTCTTTTCAATGTCGAGTGAAACCAGATCAATCAGCGCGTCGTTATCCATCTCGGTCAGCAATGTCTCGGCGCCGCCCTCCAGGATATCCGTGGCAAGGGCCGTTTTCTCATTGATCAACGTATCTATTTTTTCCTCTATTGTCCCCTGACAAACGAACTTATGCACCAGCACATTTCGTTTCTGGCCGATACGAAAGGCGCGGTCCGTGGCCTGGTTCTCTACGGCCGGGTTCCACCAGCGGTCAAAGTGGATGACGTGCGATGCCTGGGTCAGATTGAGGCCGGTTCCGCCCGCCTTGAGGGAGAGAACAAAAAAGGGTGGCCCCGCTTCATCCTGAAAACGCTCGACCCGTTTTTGCCGTTGCTTGACCGGGGTGCCGCCGTGCAGCACCAGGCCTGGCCGGCCAAATTGCTGAGTTAGAAAATCCGCCAGCGGCGCGGTCATTTCACGGAACTGGGTAAACACCAGAAGCTTTTCCTGGCGAGAGGCGATCTCTTCACAGAGTTCCGCCAGGCGCTGAAATTTACCGCTATTTTTGGGGTTATATTCGCCATCACCCAGCAGCTGTGACGGGTGGTTGCAGATTTGTTTGAAGCGCATCAGGTAGGCGAGCACCAGGCCGCGCCGTTTCATGCCATCCAGGTTCTTGAGGGCGTTCGCCAGTTCGGTGACGGCGTGCTGATATTGCGCCGCCTGAATTTTACTCAGGCCGCAATAGGCAGAGAGTTCGGTCTTTTCCGGCAGGTCGTTGATGATGGAACGATCTGTTTTCATCCGGCGCAGGATGTAGGGGCTGACCAGATTGCGCAGGGGCGCATATTGATCGTGTTCGCGCTCGGAGAGTGATTTCACAAACCCCTTGAAACGTCTGGCCGATCCCAGCAGGCCGGGATTGAGAAAGTCGAACAGCGACCAGAGGTCAGAGAGGCGGTTCTCTATCGGTGTCCCCGTCAGCGCAATACGCGACGTGGCCTTGATCTGTTTGACGGCCTTGGTCTGTCGGGAGGCCGGGTTTTTGATCGCCTGGGCCTCATCCAGCACCAGCAGTTGCCAGTGCTGTTGCTGAAGCCATTCCTGACGCATCAGCGTGCCATAGGTGGTCAAAACCACATCAATGTTGTTCAGAGCAGCGGGGTCATCGGCCATGGCCGCCAGCGCTTTTTTGTTGAATGTTTTATTGAATTGGGAGCTGTGCAAAAACAGGCAGCGCAGCGAAGGGGCAAAACGCGCCAGCTCGGCTTGCCAGTTGGCCAGCAGGGAGGCGGGAAGCACCAGCAGGGCAGGGCGGTCACTGAGGCGCTTTTTCTCGACCAGCAGCAAGGCGATGACCTGCATGGTTTTTCCCAGCCCCATATCATCCGCCAGACAGGCCCCCAAACCGAGCCGGGAGAGCAGCCGCAGCCAGTTCACCCCCTCCTGTTGATAGGGGCGGAGCGACGCCTTGAGCGCGCTGCCCGGATTCGCCGCCTTCATCTGGGCCGGTGAGCGCAGCGCTTCCAGTTGTGCAGAGAGCCACTTGCCGGGCCGGACAAAAGACCATTCACGGCTTTCTTCGATCTCATCATGGCCCAGATCGGCGGGTGCGCCGGCCAGCAGGCGCATTCCCTCCGCAAAGGTGAGTCCGCCCATGCCTGCCTCTGCCTCCACCGTTTTCCAGTGGGCCAGGGCCTCGCTCAGTTTCTCCTGGTCCACCTCAACCCACTGGCCTTTGATAAAGGCGAGGCCATTCTCCGCCGCCAGCAGTTTTTTCAGCTCGGCCTTGCTGAGCGACTCATCACCCAGGGCGATATGGAGTTTGAAGTCGAGCAGTGAATCGGCGTTGAAGTTCTTCTGTTTGCCCTCACCAATGGTGATGCCGACCCGCGGCCGGCGGCGTTTTTTCCACCAGTCCGGCAGCCGAACCACCACGCCGCACTGCTCGTACAGCGCCGCATCCTTGAGGAACGCATACGCCTCACCGGGTGTCCAGGCCAGCGGGTGATAGAGGTCGCCCGTGTCAACCAGCTCCTTGATCACGGGGCTGGATTCAGCCGCGAGCTGCACCGGCGACAGCAGGTGGATCAACGCCTTCTTGTTTTTTGCCCCGGCATATTCCTGCAAGGCGCGGCTGAGCGGTTGATGACGGAGACGTCCCTGTGCCGAGAGTTCGGGAGCATAGGTCGCCATGGAGGCGAAGGGGTAGTCAGGATCATTCTTGTTTTCCGCCAGATGAAAACAGACACGGCCCACCTGATGCCAGCGCGGTGCATTCTTGTCAAGAAAAGTGCCAAGAAAGGCGTCAAGTCCGCCGAACGCCTGAATCTGTTCACAGACCCAGTTATCCAGCAAGTCGCGGAGATCCTGAAGCACCGCAGCGGAGAGATACTCGGCACCGCGCATGGGCGGCGCACTCAGCAGCAGGGACGCGGTTTCGCTGGCCGCGAGGGGTTCGATGGGGTCAGGTTGGTGTGGTTCTGCCGGGCTCAGCAGGCAGCGTTCACTCAGATACAGGCAGGCAAAACCGCGCCAGTATTGCAATGATGGAGAGAGGCCGGCACCGCTTTTTATGGCCGCGAGCGAAAACAGACCCTCACCCACGCTGCGCGAAAATGCCCGCTCGATAGCGGTCATTCGTCCCCTGTTGTCGGTGGTGTCAGCCGTTGCCGATGAGAAACCGTGCAGATGTCCGGAGGGCAGCAGGCCGATATCGAAATCACTCACAGCTAATCCTCAATTTGCAATCTTGGCATGCGTTCAAATGCTCTCATGTTGGTGGTGGTCAGTATGGGGCTCGGATCAGCCCCATTGCCTGGGTGATGATATTGGCAATGATAATCCACTTTATTGATGGAGCAGGCCGGGCCATTACTGCTTTGGGGTGCTGCACGGCCTGGTTTTTTTGCCCTTGATTCTCAATGGTCAGATTTTTCATGTGGTATATCTTGTTATGTTTGCTAATCTAAGCTAGACAGGAAGTCTATTCGGGGTTTCGCTGATTGTCAGACAAAGGAGGTGTTTATGTCATGGTCTCGCCTCGGTTTTTTCCTGATCGGTATCAACGTTTTTTTCCTGCCCTGGTCGACCGTTCAGGCCGTGCCGATGAGTTACCAAACAGACAAGCTGACCGGTAATAGCTGGGAGTACACCTACACAATTAATAACACCTCGTCCTCCGCCATTGACGCCTTCACGGTCTATTTTTCGCCAGTACTGTACGAAAATCTCATGATTACAGACTCACCCAGTGCAGACTGGGACGGCTTGGCGGTAGAACCGGACATTCACTTACCCGATGATGGTTTTGCGGACTGGCTGACATTAGGCGTGCCGGTCAACGTCGGCGAAACCCTGAGTGGATTTACCGTCGCGTTTGATTTTCTCGGCATGGGAGCGCCGGGATCACAGTCTTTTGAAGTGGTGGATCCGGTGACGTTTGCGGTACTCAGCGCCGGGGTGACCGTCCTTATTCCCACGCCGGGAACGCTACTGTTAATGGGTTTGGGGCTTGTGGGCCTGTTGCGCCGCTCATCATGCAGGGCCGTCCCCGGTTTGTAAAACGTCCGGCGCATTACGGACAGATGACTGAGACAGAGAGGGATTTTATCATGATCATACGTGTGGGATTGAGGTGTCTTTTGGCGCTGGGTTTTCTGCTCAGTCAAAGCCCGGTGGTCGCCGCGGTGAGCGACCTGTCGATGACGGATCGTCAGTTGGTCAGTAAACAGCGCGTCTCGCGCAGTGATATTGATTATACCTACACCCTCACGGTGCATAATGCCGGCGTCCCCCTCACCGGCGTCGTCGTCACCGTCAGCAGTCTTTCAAACCGCACGGTGATTCAACAGGCCGAAGTGGCCTTGGGAATACTGGACAGCGGCAGCACGCAAAGCACCGAAACCTTTGTCCTGCGCCAGGATCGCCGGGTGCCGTTTGATCCTGCGGATCTGGTATTTACGTTTACGGCGGATGAGCCGCTGGCCGCAGCAATGCCGGCTCTGAGCTTTGAACCAGTCAAGGTCTTCCGCTTCACCTGGACGGATGTGGACAAGGCGACTCACTACAAACTGTTGGAAAACCCGGACGGTAAATCCGGCTTCGTCCAGGTGGGCGAAGATATTCCCCAGGGTTCTGAAAGTGTTGGTCATGTCGTGCCCCTGTATGCCCGCGTCAATGCCCAGTATATTTTACAAAGCTGTAATGCGGCGGGTTGTCGTGATTCGGCTGCGGTGGCGGTCAGTGGCACCTTGGTGGGGAGTATTGGGTATTTTAAGGCGAGTAATACCGGAGAGAGGGATCACTTCGGCTGGGCCGTCAGTCTGAGCGCGGATGGCAATACCCTGGCGGTGGCGGCTTGGGGGGAGGGCAGCAACGCCACCGGCATCAATGGTGATCAAAGCGACAATTCGGTGAGGCCTTCCGGTGCGGTATACATATTTACCCGCAGCGAAGGCACATGGTTCCAGCAGGCCTATGTCAAGGCCAGCAATACCGGAAAAAGTGACGTGTTCGGTTCATCCGTCAGCCTGAGCGGAGATGGCGACACCCTGGCGGTGGCGGCTGGGGGGGAGGGCAGCAACGCCACCGGCATCAATGGTGATCAGAGTGACAACTCGATGGATGCATCCGGTGCAGTATACGTATTTACCCGCAGCGGGGGCGCATGGTCCCAGCAGGCCTATGTCAAGGCCAGCAATACCGGAGACTTTCACTGGTTCGGTTCATCCGTCAGCCTGAGCGGAGATGGCGACACCCTGGCGGTGGGGGCTCCGTGGGAGGATAGCAACGCCACCGGCATCAATGGTGATCAGAGCGATAACTCGGCGGGTTTTGCCGGTGCGGTATACGTATTCACACTCAGCGGAGGTACATGGTCCCAACAGGCCTATGTCAAGGCCAGCAATACCGACGGGGAAGACTATTTCGGTTCATCCGTCAGCCTGAGCGGAGATGGCGACACCCTGGCGGTGGGGGCTTCGTGGGAGGATAGTAACGCCACCGGCATCAATGGCGCCCAGGGCAATAACTTGACACAAGATTCCGGTGCGGTATACGTATTTACCCGCAGCGAAGGCTCATGGTTCCAGCAGGCTTATATTAAGGCGAGTAATACCGGAGAGAGGGATCACTTCGGCGGTAATATCAGCCTGAGCGCGGATGGTAACACCCTGGTGGTGGGGGCGCTGGTGGAAGACAGCAACGCCACCGGCATCAATGGCGGCCAGGGCAATAATTTGACACAAGATTCCGGTGCGGTATACGTATTCACCCGCAGCGGAGGCACATGGTTCCAGCAGGCCTATGTCAAGGCCAGCAATACCGGACAAAATCACTGGTTCGGTTCATCCGTCAGCCTGAGCAGAGATGGCGACACCCTGGCGGTGGGGGCTAGGAGGGAGGATAGCAACGCCACCGGCATCAATGGTGATCAGAGCGACAACTCGGCACGGCGCGGCGCTGGTGCGGTATATGTATTTACCCGTAGCAGGGGCATATGGTTCCAGCAGACCTATATCAAGGCCAGCAATGCCGAAGAATCTGACTGGTTCGGATCCGTCAGCCTAAGCGCGGATGGCGACACCCTGGCGGTGGGTGCGCGGTGGGAAGCTAGCAACGCCACCGGCATCAATGGTGATCAGAGCGACAACTCGGTGCCCAAATCCGGTGCGGTATATCTATACTAGTGTAGTGTCCTAAACTGTATGTATAAATGATATCATGGAGCCCACGAGAGCGTTATTGGGATATTTCACAGATGCCAACACAAATCACCCTATCACTGAGCACCTCAGAGAAAATCGAATTAGAAAAAGCTGTTTCCAGTCGAATGACGCCGGTACGCCTGGCGGAAAGGGCAAAAGCCATACTGATGGCAGCGGACAAT
>JAJRWE010000086.1 GCA_024276955.1 Gammaproteobacteria bacterium | reverse complement strand
TGCGTCAGATCGGCCTCATGATCGGTCTGGCGGCCAGCGTGGCGATCGGTGTCACGGTGGTGTTGTGGTCGTGGACGCCCAACTATGGGGTGTTATACGGCGCGCTGGCGGAGCAGGATGTCGGCACGGTACTGGATGCGTGGCGGCAGAGTGGCATCGACGCCAAGCTGGATGAAACCTCCGGTGCGGTGCTGGTGCCGGCGTCCGATATTCATTCGGCGCGCATCAAGCTGGCGGCCATGGGACTGCCGAAGGGGGTCAGTGCCGGTTTTGAGGCGCTGGATAAGAAGAACACCTTCGGCATCAGCCAGTTCATGGAAAAGGCGCGCCACCAGCGGGCGCTGGAGATTGAACTGGCGCGCACCGTGCAAAGCCTTCGCAGTGTGCAATCCGCGCGCGTGCACCTGGCGGTGCCGCGGCAGTCGGTGTTTGTCCGTAACCGGCAGAAGGCGCGTGCCTCGGTGGTGGTAAATCTGTATCCGGGCCGGGTGCTGGAGAAGGGGCAGGTCACGGCCATTGTGCACATGGTGTCTTCCAGTGTGCCGAATCTGGAAACCGCCCAGGTGACGGTGGTGGACCAGAAGGGCAATCTGCTTACCCAGGGTGATATGGACAAGCGGCTGGCCCTGAGCAATTCCCAATTTGAATATGCCCGGCGTCTGGAACAGAGTTACATCGAACGCATCGAGGGCATTCTCGGCCCGCTGTTGGGAAGCAACGCCCTGCGCGCCCAGGTGACGGCGGACCTGGATTTCACCGCCAGTGAACAGACTCAGGAAACCTATAACCCGGATAGCGCCGCGCTGCGCAGCAATCAGACCACTGAGGAATCATCCAGTGGTGCGGCCGACGGCGGTATTCCCGGTGCGCTGACCAACCAGCCACCGGGTATCGCGCAGGCACCGGAAACCCTGCCGCAGGGTGATGCGGGCGCCACGGCTCCTGGTACACCAACACACAGCCGCCGCCGTGAGATCCGTAACTTCGAGCTGGATAAGACCATCAGCCACACGCGCTATGCCATGGGCAACCTGCGGCGTCTGTCGGTGGCGGTGGTGGTGGATGACCGGGTCAGTGTCGATGAGAACGGTGAGGTGACACGCCAGCAGCGCAGCCCGGAAGAACTGGAGCGCATGACCGAACTGGTGAGGAAGGCCGTCGGTTTCAATGCCGAACGCGGTGACAGCGTCAACGTCATCAATTCCGCCTTTACCTTGCCCGTGGAGCCGGAGCCCCTGCCAGAGGTGCCTATCTGGGAACAGGCCTGGGTGCAGGATCTGGTGAAGAAGGGCGTGGGCGGTCTGCTGGTGCTGTTGCTGATCTTCGGTGTGTTAAAGCCGGTGATGAAGTCGCTGGCCGCGCCGCGCACGCAGGAACTGGTGGCTGTCGGTGAGGGCGGTGAGGGTGCTGCCGAGGGTATTGCCGAAGACACCGTGAGCCTGAGCCAGCAAGCGGTGCAACCGGCGCTGGGCGGGCCGCCCGGTTCCTACGAGCAGAATCTGGCCACGGCCAATGCGGCCATCGAACAGGATCCGAAACTGGTGGCGCAAGTGGTAAAAAACTGGGTTAAGCAGGATGGCTGAAGCAGGGGCAAAGGCAAAAGAACTCACCGGGGTTCAGCGTTCCGCCATTCTGCTGATGACGCTGGGGGAAAAGGCGGCCTCTGAGGTGCTCAAGCACATGGACCCGAAAGAGGTGCAGAAGCTGGGTGCGGCGATGGCGCAGATCGACAACATGAGCCGCCAGCAGGTCGATGATGTGCTGCGCAACTTCTGTACCACGGTTCAGGAGGAGACGGGCCTCGGCCTGGGTTCCGATGAATACGTGCGCAAGGTGCTCATCAATGCCCTCGGCCAGGACAAGGCTGAGGGACTCATCGATCGCATTATCCAGGGTGGAAACACCAAGGGGCTGGAAACCCTGAAATGGATGGATCCGCGCGCGGTGGCGGAGATCATCCGCCTGGAGCATCCACAGATCATGGCGATTGTGCTGTCCTACCTGGAGCCGGATCAGGCCGCAGAAGTGTTGGCACTGTTCCCGGATCGCGTGCGTGTGGACGTGACCCTGCGCATCGCCAGCCTCGATGGTATTCAGCCCAGTGCGCTCAACGAACTCAATGATATTCTCGAAAAGCAGTTTTCTGGCAACTCCAACGTCAAATCCTCCAGCGTGGGCGGCATCAAGGCCGCTGCCAATATTCTCAACTTCATGGACAGCAGCATCGAAGGCGAGATCATGGACAGCATCAAGGAGGTGGACGCGGACCTGGGGCAGAATATTCAGGATCTGATGTTTGTCTTCGACAACCTGCTGGAAGTGGATGACCGCGATATTCAAACCATCCTGCGCGAGATTTCCTCCGAGTCGCTGGTGCTGGCGCTGAAGGGTGCGGAGGATGCACTGCAAGATAAGATCTTCAAAAATATGTCCAAGCGTGCCGCGGAAATGCTGCGCGACGATCTCGAGGCCAAGGGGCCAGTGAAGCTGTCTGACGTGGAAGGGGCGCAGAAGGAAATCCTTTCCGTCGCCCGCCGTCTGGCCGATGCCGGCGACATCTCACTGGGTGGTGGTGGTGGCGAAGAATATGTCTAGACTCATCGACAAGGAAGAGGCCGACGGGGATTATCAGCGCTGGAGGCCGCCACAGGTGGCGGATCTGTCCACCGCTGGCGCCAATCTGCCAGCGTCCAGCCTGCTGACGGCCGAGCAGTTGGAGAATATACAGGCTCAGGCCTACAAAGAGGCCTGGGACGCAGGTTTCAACAAGGGCCGCGAAGAAGGCTTGGCCGCAGGGCAGGAGGAGATCACCCGGCGTGCCACCTTGTTGGACCATCTGGTGCAGGCCCTGAACCAGCCTTTCGAGGAGATGGATGCGGCGGTGGAGCAGGCACTGGTGGATCTCGCCGTGACCCTCGCCCAGGCCTTGGTGCGGCGCGAGCTGCGCAGCGATCCCGGCCAGGTGGTGGCGGTGGTGCGCGAGGCCCTGGCCGCGTTGCCGGTGGCCTCGCGCCATGTGCGCGTCTGCCTGCATCCGGATGATGTTGCCGTGGTGACCGAGGCCTTGGTGGCGCGTGATGCCGGCAGCGATGCCGGTCGTGATTGGCATCTGCAGGAAGACCCCACCCTGATGCGCGGCGACTGCCGTATTCTCAGCGAAAATTCACAGATCGATGCCACCATGGAAAAACGCCTTGCGGCGGTGGTGGCGCAGCTCAGCGGTGGCGAGCGTGAGCAGGATGCCGCTGTCGTCGACATGTCTGCCGACGGCGACGCCGCTTTGCCATGAGCACCACCGAACCGCCTTCGTTACCCCGTACTCCGCGCTGGATACGCCACCTCAGCATCGCCCGCGAACGGGTCGAAAAACCTCGCTTTATCGTCGAGGGCCGGCTCACGCGCATGGTGGGCCTGACCCTGGAGGCGGTGGGCTGCCACGCCCCGGTGGGCGCGCGTTGCCTGGTGGAAGGCCCGGACGGGCAGGACATCGAGGCCGAGGTGGTCGGTTTCTCCGGTGAAAAACTGTTTCTGATGCCCATCGGCCGGGTGCAGGGCATCGTGCCCAACGCCCGTGTTACGCCCACCGGCGAGGCCTATGATGTGCCTGTCGGCCCGGCCCTGCTGGGGCGCATCCTGGACGGCGGCGGCAATCCCCTCGATGGCAAGGGCCCCATTACCCACACCCACCGCACACCGCTCACCGGGCGCAACATCAATCCCATGGCGCGCCACCCCATTCGTGAGCCGCTGGACGTGGGCATTCGCAGCATCAATGCCTTGATGAGCGTCGGTCGTGGCCAGCGCATGGGCCTGTTCGCCGGTTCCGGTGTCGGCAAGAGCGTGCTGCTGGGAATGATGACCCGCTATACCACGGCGGATGTGATTGTGGTGGGGTTGATCGGCGAGCGTGGCCGTGAGGTGAAGGAATTCATCGAGAATATCCTCGGCGAGGAGGGTATGGCGCGCGCCGTGGTGATTGCCTCGCCGGCCGATGACTCACCAGTGATGCGCCTGCACGGCGCGGCGCTGGCCACCAGCGTGGCGGAGTATTTCCGCGACCAGGGCCTCAACGTGCTGTTGTTGATGGACTCCCTGACCCGCTATGCCCAGGCGCAGCGTGAAGTGGCCCTGGCCATCGGCGAACCGCCCGCCACCAAGGGCTACCCGCCCTCGGTGTTCGCCAAGATTCCGCAGCTGGTGGAACGCGCCGGCAACGGCGACAGCGGCGGCGGTTCCATTACGGCCTTTTATACCGTCCTCACCGAGGGTGACGACCAGCAGGACCCCATCGCCGATGCCGCGCGCGCCATCCTTGATGGCCACGTGGTATTGTCGCGGGAACTGGCCGAGGCAGGGCATTACCCGGCCATCGACGTCGAGGCCTCCATCAGCCGTGCGATGACCGAGATCACCCGCGATGACCACCTCAAGGCAGCGCATCGTTTCAAGCGGATCTACGCTATCTATCGTCAACACCGCGACCTCATCAGCGTCGGTGCCTACCAGCCCGGCAGCGATCCGCAGGTGGACGAGGCCATCGCCCTCTATCCGCAGCTCACCCGGTTCCTGCAACAGGGCATGGATGAGCCCGTGTCGCTGGCGGAGAGCATCTCGGCGTTACAGGGATTATGCCCGCCGGAGCCCGAAGTTACCCAGGACGCCCCGCTGCCTGTGGCGGCCGTGCCTGCCATTGGAAATCCTTACGCAAGCGGGGGATAGTATCGGCGAAGGCCAAGGGAAATCAGGGAAAGAATTCCCCTTTCAGTCAGCTGGCGTTCAGTTTCAGGCTTTAGACTGACCGGCTGTGTCCGATCTAGTAAGGACATATTTGACGAGCCGTTGCCAGGCCGGAGCGACAACAATTCCCAGCCCGAGGGTTACATTGCAAGATGCCCAGAAAAATGCGTTTTCGACGATTGATATTACCGACCTTTCTGATGATTCTCAGCGCACCGCTGCTGGCCCAGGATTGCGATCCCAAGACCTATGCCTCGACCCCCAGTGATCAGTTCCGGGAACATGCCAATGGCACCGTGACCGACAGCAAAAGCAAGCTGACCTGGATGCGCTGCGCCCTGGGCATGCAGTGGCAGGGGGGCACCTGCGTAGGGGTGGCGGCCCGATATGAATGGCAGGATGCCGGGCGCTTCATCAAGCGGATGAATGGCGATGCTGGCTTTGCCGGTTACAGCGACTGGCGTCTGCCGAGCCTGAAGGAACTCGAAGGCATCGTAGAGCACCGTTGCATCAATCCGGCCATCAATATTGAAATCTTCCCCGCCACATTGCCGACCGGTTTCTGGTCAGCCACCGCGGAGAAGGGCTATGACAAGGGTGTCTGGCTGATGTATTTCCTGCACGGCAAGAGCTACATGGCCAATATGCAGCAGGAGTGGAAGGTGCGTTTGGTGCGCGACGCGCGTTAAGCCGTTTTTTCGCTGATTAAGCCGATTCTACTTGTGGCACCGCTCTGCGGTGCTACACATCCTGTGGCGCTCAGCGCTACCTTGCTCCGTGGCAGCGTGTAGAGTGGGCACACTTTTATAGTGCCCAATAGTGCCCACGCGGGGCAGGCTATTCGGGTTGCACGTGGGCACAAAAAATGTGCCCACTCTACTGGGCTCAATCTGCCTGATCCGGCGTACCAGCCAACTGCTGACCAGCGCGGTCTCGACAAAAAGGATGGTAAGGGCTCAGTAGGTCATTGCCCCTTCAACCCTTCGGGCAGGGTAGCATCCCCTTCGAATCTTTTAATCCCGCAGCAGGCTGGAATCCAGGCGGCCTGTCGGCACTTTTTCGGCGTGACGGATGAAACTACTTGCCAAGTATGGTGGAAATACCCATTGCCAATCTGTTATCCTGTAGAATGTCATTGCTGCGTGGGTTGAAGTCGCTGGATTTGGGGTGTGACACAGCTCTCAGGTTGGAAGGCGGTATAGGGGGGGGGCAGAAATCATGAATGCTAGGTGTACGAAGAAATTTGTTTGGGCGTTGACCCTGGGGTTGACCTTGCTGGCGACGGGTAGTCTTGCCGATGGTTGGGATCCCGGCTCCAAGGCAACGGCGCAGGGCAGTATCGTCAATACCCGACACAACATGACCATGAGTTATCTCGGTGCCGCCGCCGTCTTCATGAGCGGTGTCCGCAACGATTACGGTGCGGTCTGTGTCTACTGCCATACGCCGCACGGTGCCAACAAACGGATCGATGCCCCGCTGTGGAACCGCACCATCAACAACGGTACCTACACCATCTACGACAGGCCCACGACGTTGATGCGGCCTGTCGGCCAGCCTGGCCCTAGCTCTCTGACCTGTCTTTCCTGTCATGATGGCACCATCGCCATCGATTCCGTGCTCAACATGCCGGGCGCAGGCTGGGAGCCGACGCTTTCGGGGGTGACAAACAATGAAACCGGTGTTTCCAACCAGTCCTTCCTGGGCCTGTGGAAGGCTGCCGGCAATGTTGGCCCGCCAAACACCGGTGCGCCCCTGGGAACTCACCGCACCCTCGGCCCGGAGCTGGGCGAAGGGGTCGTCACCGAAACCTGTGCCCGCTGCCACAACGGCGCCTTTTCGAATGGTCCGGACAGCTTCCGTGCCTTCATGTTGGGTACGGACCTGCGTAACGACCATCCGGTCGGCGTTGTCTATCCGGATACTTATACGCCCACGACCGACTTTTACGAGCCCACCATGAGGTTGCCGGGCAAGATGGCCTTTTTCGACGATAACGGTAATGGCCGCGCCGATTCCAACGAAGTACGCTTGTATGATACCGGCGGCGGCTATCAGGTCGAGTGCGCCTCTTGCCATGATCCACATGGCGTGCCTTCCGGTGGCGCTGTTAGCCGTTTCAATCCCACCTTTCTGCGCATCAACAACGGCATTGCCGACAGCCATGCCGGCACCGCCGGTATTGTCAGCAACGGCGCCAGCGCCCTCTGCTTGACTTGCCATGTGAAATAGTCCGTTCGGATTTCAAAACCGATACTGGCAAAAGGCCCGTTTCCATTAGGAACGGGCCTTTTGCCTTGTTTTTCGCTTGTCTTCGCGGCTGGGGCTGTGGAAAAAATTTTCAGGGCCAGTCAGCTGGCATTCAGTTTTGGGCTATAGACTGGTGAATGTTGTCCGATAATCAGTAGGGGATATGCAGGGATAGCGGGTGCGCGATTTGCTCTTCTGCACGCGCGTGACGATGACCCTGGATGGTCGATCAAACAGCGAATCCTAACCCAAGGTGCCCGCCGTGATGTATTTTCGAAAACTGTTTTCAGCTATCTTGCTGATGGCCTTCGGCAGTCCGTTGTTGGCCCAGGACTGTGACCCCAAGAGCTACGCAACGTCGCCCACCGATCAGTTCCGGGAGCATGCCAACGGCATCGTGACCGACACCAAGACCCAATTGACCTGGATGCGCTGTAGCATCGGTATGCACTGGAAGGAGGAAACCTGCGCTGACGTGCCGGCCCATTATGAATGGAAGGATGCCGGGCGCTTCATCAAGCGACTGAATGGGGACGGTGGCTATGCGGGCCACAGCGATTGGCGACTGCCGACCCTGAAAGAACTTGAGAGTATTGTTGAACACCGCTGCATCAATCCGGTCATCAATCTTGAAATATTTCCTGTCACACCACCAACCGGTTTTTGGTCATCCACCCGGGACAAAGACCATAAAAAGGGCGTCTGGCTGGTGTATTTCCTGCATGGCAAGAGCTACATGGGCAATGCGCGGCAGGAATGGAAGCTGCGCCTGGTACGTGATGCGCATTAGTGTTTTCTGAGTTTTCCAGGCTGTCTGCAAGACGTCATACTTAAATCAATTAATTAGAGTTGCCAATGAGTGTTAAAAATCGCCAGCGGGTTGCGTCCTGCATCGAAGATATCGGCACGGATATCAATCAGGTCTCACAAAATTTCTACCGCCATTTATTGCAGGATAACCCCGCCCTAAGCCGGATATTTTCAGGCAATACGGCCGCCTTGAATCGCAAGTTTTTCAATATGTTGGCGGCATTGAAAAATGTGAAACATCTGGAAAAGATTGAGGTCTCGATTCACCAGTTGGGTGAGCGTCACGGGCAACGATACGCCGTTCTCAGTGAGCATTTTGCGCCAACGAAAAAAGCGTTGATGACGGCACTTGAAGGGCATCTTGGTGACGGATTTACGGCAGAGCTGCGGCAGGCCTGGGACGAGGTCTTCGATGAGGTTGCCGATCTGATGAAGGCGGCAATCTCCCGCACTCGGCACGCGGATACAGATGAGAGTTCACCGTCACTGACCGGTTACGACGGCGATCTTCTGCAGGCTATCGGCGGTGAGGACGTGGTGCTGCGCATTCACCGGCGCTTTTACGATGCCATCTTCGACGAGCCCTGGTTGGGGAAGTTCTTTCGCGGTAAGCATGAAACGACGCTGGCGCGCAAACAGACCGAGTTCATGGTGGCGGCCTTGGGCGGTGAAAATCGCTATCGCGGTGATACACCGGCCTTTGTGCATATGCATATGTTGATCACCCAGGAGCAGCTGGAGGCCCGGGAAGTGATTCTGCGTAATGCTATCTGCGAGGAAGGTTTGAGTGAAGAGATCGTCGAGCGCTGGATCAAGGTCGATCGTGGTTTCTGGTCCGGGCTGGTCAAGGCATCGGAAGAGGAGTGCATATTGAAGTGCTTTGGTCAGTATCCGGTGGTGGCGAAAAAGCCGGATGGTTATGTCTCTCCATCAAGCCCGCCTTCCGTGGCCAATGACGATTGAGGCTCGAAAACCCCTTCATTAAAGCTGTAACGGCTCGTCCAAAAGGTGCGGGCCGCTTTCATTTCAGCGGCGCCGCTATTTGACATGATCGAGCGATGTGGGCATGGTGACGCCTTCTTTCTGTCACCCTCTTTCCCCATTGGATTGCGCACTGAATGTTTAGGCCGCTGGAACTCTATATTGGCTTGCGCTACCTGCGCGCCAAGCGTCGCAACCAGTTTATCTCCTTTATTTCCATGACCTCCATGCTGGGCATTGTGCTCGGCGTGACGGCGTTGATTACCGTGCTGTCGGTGATGAACGGTTTTGAAAAGGAAGTCCGTGAGCGCATCCTCGGCATGGCTTCGCATATCACCATTTCGGGTTACAACGGCCCACTGCAGGACTGGCGGAGGCTGGATGAAAGGGTGCGCAAGCTGGAGCCGCGCGTCATCGGTGCCGCGCCCTACATCCGCAAGGAGGCGATGTTCAGTGCCGGGCGCGCGGTTACCGGCGCGCTGGTGCGCGGTATTCTGCCGGAACTCGACCCCGAGGTGTCTGACGTCTGGGAACACATGTTGGTGGGTGATCTGGCCGATCTGCGTCCCGGCGAGTTCAATATTGTCCTCGGCCGCGGCCTGGCCCGCAGCCTTGGCGTGATGCCCGGCGACAAGGTGACGATGGTGACGCCGCAGGCCAGCAGCACGCCGGCGGGCATTATGCCGCGTATGAAGCGCTTCACGGTTACCGGCATTTTCGAGGTGGGCATGCACGAATACGACAGCGCCCTGGCGCTGATCCACATCGACGATGCGGCCAAGCTGTTCCGCACTCAGGGTGGCGTCACCGGCCTGCGCCTGAAACTGGATGACCTCTATCAGGCGATGCCGGTGCGCGCCCAGCTGGCCCAGGCCCTGCCGGGTGGTTACTGGGTCAGTGACTGGACCCAGCGCCACGCCAACCTGTTCCGCGCGGTAAAAATCGAAAAGACCATGATGTTTCTGATCTTGTCGCTGATCATTGCGGTAGCGGCCTTCAATATCGTTTCGACCCTGGTGATGGTGGTCACGGACAAGCAGGCGGACATTGCTATCTTGCGCACTCTGGGTAGCACCCCGGCCTCCATCACGCTGATTTTTGTCATTCAGGGTACGGTGATCGGCCTGGTCGGCGTGCTGCTGGGCGCGGTGGGCGGTATCAGCCTGGCGCTCAATGTGGACAGTGTGGTGGCCTGGCTGGAAGGGGTGCTGGGTATGCAGTTTATGCCCGCCGATGTCTATTACATCAGCACCTTCCCCTCCGAACTGCACTGGGACGACGTGACCAAGATCGTCGCCATCTCCTTCGGTCTCAGCGTGCTGGCGACCCTGTACCCGGCCTGGCGCGCCTCGCGTACTCAGCCGGCGGAGGCCCTGCGCTATGAGTGAGTCGGCGGTGCTGGAATGCCGCCACCTGGCCAAGCGCT
>JAJRWE010000085.1 GCA_024276955.1 Gammaproteobacteria bacterium | reverse complement strand
CTGGGGCACACTGATCTACAACTACGGCCGCAACGAAGTCAAAAGCTTCCTGCTCTCCAGCGCCATCTACTGGCTGGAGGAATTCCATATCGACGGCCTGCGCGTGGACGCCGTGGCCTCCATGCTCTACCTCGACTATTCACGCGACGAGGGCGAGTGGCTGCCCAACATCTACGGCGGCAACGAAAACCTCGAGGCCATCGACTTCCTGCGCCACATGAACACGGTGATCCACGAGCACCATCCCGGCTGCCTGACCATCGCCGAGGAATCCACCTCCTGGCCGCAGGTCTCGCGCCCCACCTGGCTCGGCGGTCTGGGCTTCAGCATGAAGTGGAATATGGGCTGGATGCACGACACCCTGACCTACTTCAGCAAGGATCCCATCCATCGTCACTACCACCACCAGCAGCTCACCTTTGGCCTGCTGTACGCCTTCACGGAAAATTTCGTGCTGCCCTTCTCCCACGACGAAGTGGTGCACGGCAAGGGCTCCCTGTTGGCCAAGATGCCCGGCGACGAATGGCAGAAATTCGCCAACCTGCGCCTGCTCTACACCTACATGTACACCTACCCGGGCAAGAAGCTGCTGTTCATGGGCTGCGAATTCGGCCAGGGCCGCGAGTGGGATTTCGACGCCAGCCTCGACTGGTATGTGCTCGACTATCCACAGCACCACGGCGTGATGGACCTGCTCAAGGATCTCAACCACCTGTACCGCGATACACCGGCCCTGCACCGGTTCGATTTCGACGCCCAGGGCTTCGAGTGGATCGACTGCAACGACGCCGCGCAATCCACCATCAGCTACCTGCGCAAGTCCGCTGACAGCTTCGTGGTGGTGATCCTCAATTTTACCCCCGTGGTGCGCGAGAACTACCGCATCGGTCTGCCCGCCGGCGGCGAATGGCGCGAACTGATGAACTCCGACTCCGAGTTTTACGGCGGCAGCAACACTGGCAACGGCAGCCCCATCATTGCCGAGGAGCAGGCATGGATGAACCGTCCCTGGTCCGTGGAACTAACCCTGCCGCCGTTGGGCGCGCTCATCCTGACCCCTGCCTGATGACAGTTACATAACCTTCCAAATACGCACTAATCCAGACAATAAAACAAACGATCCATACCATGTCGAAGATTCTGTTTGTCACCAGTGAAGCCTATCCACTGATCAAGACCGGCGGGCTGGCTGATGTCAGCGGCAGCCTGCCCGCGGCGCTGAAGTCCCTCAATCATGCCGTGCGCCTGATCCTGCCCGCCTATCCGGCAGCGAAGGAAAAGGCCGGACCGCTGAAATGCATAACCACGATTCGCCTGCCTGGCTCACAGGAGGAAATAAAAATCCTCGAAGGCCGCCTGCCCGGTAGCCGGGTGTTCGTCTGGCTGGTGGACTACCCTCCGGCCTTCATGCGTGACGGCAACCCCTATCTCGGCCCGGATGGCCACGACTGGCCCGACAATCCCGAACGCTTCGCCCTCTTCTGCCGTATCGTCAACGAAATTGCCATGGGCCGCGTCGGACTGAACTGGCGCCCGGACATCGTGCACTGCAGTGACTGGCAGACCGGCCTGGTGCCAGCATTACTGAGCCTGGAGACCGAACGCCCGGCCACCGTGTTCACCATTCATAACCTTGCTTATCAGGGCATGTTCCCCGCCGAGGTCTTTTTCCGCCTTGGCCTGCCACCGCGTCTCTGGCACTTCGAAGGCCTGGAATTTCACAACCACCTGTCCTTCATCAAGGGTGGGCTGGCCTATGCGGACAAACTCACCACCGTCAGCCCCACCTATGCACGAGAAATCCAGAGCGCGGAATTCGGCTACGGCCTCGACGGCCTGCTGCGCCACCGCGCCGCTGACTTGCACGGCATTCTCAACGGCATTGACCTCGACGAGTGGAACCCGGCGACCGACCCGCACATTGAATGGCACTACAACGCCAAACGCTTCAGCGCAAAACAGCACAACAAGCGTGTCTTGCAGGCGGAGTTCGGCCTGCCCGATAGCGACGACTTGCTGTTAGGCTCGGTAGGACGACTGGTAGAACAGAAGGGTGTGGATCTGATTCTCGACATCATCGACCGGCTAGCCGAGTTGCCCGTGCAACTGGCCCTGCTGGGCAGTGGCGAGGCCCGCTTCGAGGCCGCCCTGCAAGATGCCGCAGCGAGTCATGCAGATAAATTCAGCGTCAAACTGGGCTACAGCGAACGTCTCGCCCACCGGGTCGAGGCCGGCGCCGACGCCTTCCTCATGCCCTCGCGCTTCGAGCCCTGCGGCCTCAACCAGCTCTACAGTCTGCGTTACGGTACGCCGCCCATCGTGCACGCCGTAGGTGGTCTGGCCGACACCGTAGTCGACGCCACCCCCGAGGCCATCAAACAAAAGACCGCCACCGGCTTCTGCTTCTACTACGCCAGTGGCGATGCCCTGCTACGCACCATCGACCACGCCCTGGCGCTCTACGCGCAGACACCAAAATGGCGTTCGGTGGCACGCACCGGCATGGCGCAGGTCTTCGACTGGCGCAGCAGCGCACGTAAGTATCTCGCCCTCTACAAAGAGGCCGTCAAGCGCCCGTAGAAGCGGCCTTTTTGACCGCCAGACCCTCGGGGAGAATACTCTCTTTTACATAGGTGCCTGGGTGTTTGGGAGAGTTCTTTACGGTCATAGCGTTTTCCGTGGGCCAAGATTGAGAAATTATCATATTTCCTTCGCACTATATCGTATCGTGTAGCGCGACACGATACAGATCCTTGGCTTGTCTGTACGTAGGTTCTCCGTACGCCTTGACAAGATAACCGATAAGGTCTAAATTCATTTCAGGGTACGGAGATTATCCGTACAGTGAAGCTCGGAGAACAGTAATGGCCACCACTCGCTTTGATATGAGACTAGATGAAGAAATTAAAACTAAGGCTGAAAAAGCCTCGGCTTTGCTTGGCATGAAAAGCCTAACGGAGTACGTCGTCAGGCTTATGGATCATGATGCTACGCAAGTGATTGCGGAACATGAAAGCATTACCGTTGACGATAATGCTTTCGATCGTTTTATGAGTGCTTGTGAAAAGGCACAGCAGCCCAATGATGCTTTACTTGAAGCAGCTGCATTCACCAAAGACCAGGGAATCAAGTGAGTTGGGCGGATACGTTTGTTGAGTTGGATAAAGCGATACATGACCGAGCGTCTTTTGATTGTGGTGAAGAAGAGCTAAACACTTTCCTTCATACACAAGCCGCCAAGCATATGGAGGTGGGGGTAAGCAGAACAATGCTGCTCCCAGCCTCTGCCCCACACCCCAATGGCAAATATCCAATTTGCTCATTCTATACAGCAGCCCCTAGCTCTATTAGCAGAGAAACATTGCCTGAAACCTTGGCAAAAAAACTTCCACATTATCCGGTGCCTGTATTTCTTCTTGCTCAATTGGCGGTACATTCAGAATACCAAGATCAGGGTTTGGGAAAGATTACTCTTATAAAAGCGCTTGAGTATTTGCTTGAAGTAAACGCCCACATGAGAGCTTATGCAATTATCGTTGATTGTTTAAACGACAACGCAGAGCAGTTCTACTTAAAGTATGGTTTCGAGGAATTGTGTAAATACAATGGTAGAACACGAATGTTTATCCTAATGAAAACTGTTGCTCAACTATTTCCATATATAAGTTACAACTGAATCTGGTGTTTGAGCGGTTGACTGAGCACGCGGATCACCGGACCGAGGATGGCAAAGTCGGTGTGGTGCGCAACGGCCATCTGCCCGTCCACAAGCTGCAGACAAGGCTGGGGCCGGTGACCGTCAATATCCCCAAGATTCGAGCGAAGACCGACGAGCCGGTGATATTTCTCTGATATGCATTAACTTGCAAGCAATTGTTCCAGAAGGCTTTATCCTGGAGAAATTGTTGGAAAATACATCAGTTAAACAAGCCCGTCAATTACGAAGAATACCGCCACTTTTTTCACCCATTTCAATGAGCGACCATTATGTTTTTCACTAATATTCGTGCCACATTTGTTGTCATTTTATTGAGCTTCTATTACGGAACCGCGGCAGCTGCTTCGTTTAAACATAAACTGGTTCGGGCGGCAATCGACAGAACGGGGCACACTGTAAAGTATGATGGGGCTTACTATTTAATTGACTACCCCGGAGGGGATGTTCCCGCCAATATTGGTGTGTGTACCGATGTATTGATACGCTCTTATCGAACAGTAGGGATCGATTTACAGAAAGAAGTACACAATGACATCATAGAAAATTTTAAATCTTACCCTTCCGCACGAATATGGGGTTTATCGAAACCCGACACCAACATTGACCATCGACGAGTGCCGAATCTGCAGGTTTTTTTCAAGCGGAAAGGCAGGGAACTCCCCATAACCGATGACGCGAGCGATTATAGGGCAGGCGAAATCGTTACGTGGATACTGCCCGGAAATATCCCTCATGTAGGCATAGTGACCGATCAGATGAGCGCCGACAACGAGCGTCCACTTATAGTTCACAACATCGGGGCCGGGCCGAGGTTAGAGGATATGCTTTTTGCTTTTGAGATATCTGGCCACTATATATATACACCGGAATATCATGATGAGCTGATGTAATTCGTTCCCTCCGGCCGCCGGACCAGCGCAACCGCCGGCCACTGATCACAGCGATATCCGATTAAGGAAGTTTGATGGAATATCACCACCTTGGCATGCCAACTCGGGAAAAGCTAAAAGATGAAAGAATCGTACAGTTGATAGCCTGGGCCTCTAATCCCCCGGTCCCCCGCATGCAGATCCGCACGGGGCACTTCCATCGCAACGATAAATATCATCAGGCACAAAAAGGCCAGTCGCTGAACGTCAACCGGCCCATTTATTCATCACGAAAAAATCAGGCGGCGCGGGATTTTATTGCCTCAGCAAAGCAGTCTTCACGCCACAGGCAATCCTGCTGATCGCAGTCCCTGTTGATCGCCGTGGCAAAACAGTCGAAAGAACCCTCGGCACGCTGGATGCTGCGAATCAAATCTGCCTTCCTCTTCTTTGCAGGTTTCACGCCGACATCCTTGGCCAGGCTGCGGATCTTTGTCAGGTTCACGACTTTGCTACTCCTCGATAAGTTATGGGAAAAAAAACCAGGCGGCGATTATAGGGACAATGCCCCGATAACGCTATGGGGAAAGCCGCGCAGCCACTTCAGCTGCGCCCTGAAGCCCGACCCGGGGATTCATGACCAGATAGACCGGGTACTGTGCCACCAGCTCACCCATCCTGCCCTTGTCACGGAAGGCCGCCATGAATACCCCACTGCTCAGGCGCTCGGCCATACGCGGGGCAATGCCGCCGGCAATATAGACACCGCCAGCCGCCAGACAGGTAAGGGCCAGATTGCCGGCCTGCGCACCGTAGATCTTCACGAACATGTCCAGCGTCTGTGCCGCCAGGTCATCTCCCTGCCCTGCGGCCTGCGAAATGGCGGCAGCGCCCTTACCACGCTCCAGCGCGGCAAGCAGCGGGGCCGATGCCTGCCCGGCGAACTGTGCAGCGTGAAAACGGTAGAGGGTCTCCAGCCCCGGCCCCGAGACGATGTGTTCATAACTGACCCGTGGCTGGCACTCGCTGAGCCAGGCCAGCAAGGCTCGCTGGTGCTCGTCGGTGGGGGCAAAATCCACATGCCCGCCCTCCGATGCCAGTACCTCGTAGTGATCCTCGCGCCTCACCAGGATACCCTCTCCCAGCCCGGTGCCGGCACCAATCAGCGCCCGCGGCGCACCGGCGCGCGCCTGCCCCGGCTGCAACACCTTCAGGTCATCGCCGGCGAGCGTCTCCAAGCCATAGCCCACGGCCTGAAAATCGTTGATGAGCTGCAGACGGGGAATACCGAAGCGGGCCGCCAGCGCATCGGCATCCAGCTGCCAGGGCAGGTGGGTGACACGGGCCAGGCGTCCGGTCACCGGGCCGGCAACGCCGATACAGCCAGCGCGCACTTCCCCCAGCCCCATACTGGCAGTCTGCTCGAAGAAGGCCGCCAGCAGGGCATCGAAAGTATCGAACGCCGCACTGTCGAAACGCCGCTCGAACAACACCTCATCGGCTTCCTTCAGCTGCAACAGGGTCTTGGTGCCGCCGATGTCTCCGGCCAGTATGGGCATGTCTTTCACTCCGTGGTTTGCAATCTATTGTTCTGATGACGGCCCGGAATCCGGTAGTGCCAGGTCATCATGTTCGCGCACACAGCGGTTGATGATGCCATAGAGACGCAGTTTATCGATGGGCTTGGACATGTAGCCTTCGGCACCCAGTGCCTCCGCCATAGCGCGTTCTTCCACCAGTGTCACCATCACCACCGGAATATCATGCAGGCAAGGCGCCAGCTTGAGTGCACGCAGCACCGCCCAGCCATCCATACCCGGCATCATGACATCGAGGGTAATGACATCCGGCTGCAGCTCCTGCGCCAGGGTCAGGCCATCGACGCCACTGGCGGCCGTCGTTACATCAAAACCCTTCAGCGACAGGAAGTGCGACATAATATGCAGTGTCGCCGGATCATCATCAATCACCAGTACCCGGCTTATATATTTGCGCCGCTCATGCTCACTATCATCGCGTTTTCCGGCCAGGCGCCAACTCAGGGCGGCAATGCCTTTTCTCGGTGCTTCATCATCGGCTGCGAACAGGTGATCCTCATGGGGGGTTCTCAACGGCAGCATAACCGTAAATGTCGAGCCTTTGGTCTGTTCACTGACAACGTGGATACCGCCTCCCATCAAGTGACAAAAGTGCTGGGCAATGGCAAGCCCCAGACCGGTACCACCGTACTTGCGCGTGGTACTCAGGTCCGCCTGACTGAAGGCTTCAAAAATCTTCTCCAGCTGTCCTGAGGCCATGCCAATACCGGTATCGCTGACGGAAAAAAATAGCTGCCCGGAAACATCCGTTCGGCCGCCATTCGTCTCGCACCAGACACTGACCTCGATTTCACCATTGTGGGTAAACTTACAGGCATTGCTGAGCAGATTGAATAAAATCTGCCGCAGCTTGGTAACATCGGCATACATAATGGTGACATTATCGGCATAGCGCACACTCAGCTGATTGCCATTCTTATCGACCAGTGGATGAATCGTGTCGGCGACGTCGTTGAGCAGATCAGGAATGCTGAACCATTCCTCGAACAGCTGCATTTTACCGGCTTCGATCTTGGACAGATCAAGAACATCATTGATCAGGCTCAGCAGGTGCTGACCGGCGGTGTGTACACGACGCAGATCCTCCGCCAGCCTGTCCTCACCACGCCGCCGGGCATTGTCCATCAGCAGTTCGCTGTAGCCAATCACGGCATTCAGTGGGGTACGCAGCTCATGGCTCATATTGGCCAGAAACTGGCTCTTGGAATGGCTCGCCTCCAAGGCTGCATCGCGGGCCTGGGCCAGATCCAGGGTGCGCTGATGAACCAGCTCTTCCAGTTGATCCTTGTGACTCTGCAACGCCTGCTGCGCCTGCTCACGCTCATGAATTTCCAGCTGCAGTTCGTCCTGTCGTGCCAGCAGCATGTCATAAAGCGACTTCAGCTCATCGGTCATCTCATTGAAGCCATGCGCCAGAAAACGCACCTCGGCATTGCCTTCCTCGACGACCTTCTGCCCCAACTGCTGCCTGTCGCGGCGGATATTACGCAGCTGTTCACCCAGGCGCTGCAACGGCACCAGTGCATGCTGGTTCAGGGCATACAGCATCAACCCGGCCAGCAGCAGTCCCAGCAGAGCAACGGCGACAATCAACGAATTGCGGGTCATCTCCAGGCGGGATTCGAACGCAGAAATATCCTGCGCCAGTGACACCGTCAGCGCCTCCTCCCCAACCGCGGTGACCAACGCAAAGCTGGCGACGGCCCCCTGCCGCTGCGCATCGGCAGGCCAGAGGTCGGAAGTATAAGCAACCGAGCCATCGGCATAGGCAATTCGCACCGGCATGCCCAGATCAGCCTCCAGCGTCTGTAAACTGAAAACCGGGTCCAGAACAACCTCAAGATAGCCATTGACCCTCAGCCCGCCAACCGGCATCAGCACGCTGAAATGTGGCTGCCCCACCTGCAGACACAGTTCAGTAATACTCTTCAGACGCGACGCCCCCTGCCGCGACACCGCCCGCCGCCGCAGGCCACTGCATGTTGCCGGTCTATCCAGCCCTTCGGCCAGGGCCCCGGTAACAAGATTGAAATCCAGGTCATAAACGGCCATATAGCGAGGCCGAAGAATACCCGCAGTCACAAAATACTGGTGAAACTGGGAGGCAAGGCGGCGCTGTAGTGCAATCACATCACGGGCTTGAAACTCGCGCCGAAAGCCTGCGTCTTCCTGCAGGGACTGGCCCATGATGTGCGCTACCCGCCCCATGTCATCAAGGACTTCATCGACCTGCAGCCCAATGACCTGCTCGATCGCCGCGCGCTGACTGTCGATGGCAAACTGGCGGTAGATTTCCGTCACCAGTACCGCCAGTACGATGCTGAGCGCGCCCATGGCAAAAATGCTGAAGGCAACATTGAAGCGTAGCGAGTGGCGATTAAAAATCATGCCCTCTGCCTTGTGAATATGGAAATGAAACCTTGCACCAGTAACGGAAGCCTCTACGGGAAAACACAGTAGAAACAGCGTTCAGATTTCAACAGGGGGCGGGGCCTGCCCCATCATCGGCAAAGGCCCATGGATCGGAATCCCGCCAGAAATCAGTGCCGGGGCCGTCGCATCATGCCCTGGTTCTGGAATGGCATGACATACTTCTGAAAATATTCGCGGGACAGCGCGCGCAGGGACTCCCGCTCCTCATCCGTGAATTCCTCGGCGAGCACCTGCCGGTTTTCGAACGCCGGTGAATAGCCCTGCGCAGCCGCCAGATTGAACCACACATAGGCCAGCTTCAGATCCTGTGCCACACCACTGCCATTGGCGTACATCACACCCAGATTGGTTTGCGCCAGGGAGTGCCCTTGTTCGGCGGCCTTGCGATACCAGAGAAAGGCGTAGCGATCACTCTGCTCAACCCCCTCGCCCATGTCATACATATAGCCAAGATTGTACTGCGCGGCCGCAATACCCTGCTCAGCCGCACGCAGAAACCACTGCCGGCTCTTGTCCAGGTCTGTTGTAACCCCGTGGCCACCCCGGTAAAGGATGGCGAGATTGTGCTGGGCCTCGGCGTCACCGGCCTCGGCCAGAGGAGTGAATATCCGCACGGCCTTTTCATAGTCACCCTGCTCAGCGGCCAACATGCCCTCATCCAGCGCACCAGCAACCGCCGAACCCGAAACGAAACACGCCAGCATCAACAGGGCTAAAAAAAAGATGGCACGCCTGAAACAGGCGTGCCCTTTGACTATCACGATAGAAACCTCAGCGAGTAACGCGGTTAATGTCCAGGTTGATATTTTGCTTCTTCATCCAGCGCTCCAGCATCTTTGACGGCGCCGGCGGCTTGAGACTACGCGGCAGCGAACGCCCGATGGCGGTAAAACGCACCTTCAACGCATTGCGGAAGGCGCCCTCATAGCCGTACTTGCGCACCGAAAACGACACATTGCGCTGTCGTCCCTTGTCCATGAAACGGGCACTCCAGTGCACGCGCAGACTACCGGCCTTTTCCGCCACCGACAGTGTAACACCCACGACACCACTGGTAGAACGCTTGTCTACACTGTGCTCGCGGGTCTTGCGCAGGTGCACCGGCACAATCTTGTTCTTTTTCACCACCAGATCGCGATGATCCTGCGCCATCTTCTTGGCCTTCAGCTTGCCGCCATGCACACCATCTGAAAATAATTTCGACTCAACTGGCTTGGAATCCTTGTAGACACGCACCCACCAACCATGCGTATTGCCATGATCCATGCGTGTGATGTAGGTCAGACCCAAGCCCTTGCCAGCCTTGGCGGCCGGTTTTCTGGAAGTAGAGACCACCTTTTTCGTCACCGGCCTCCTTGCCACAGCCTTCTTCGCGGCCTTTTTCTTCGCTACAGCTTTCTTCTTCGCCACAACTTTCTTCTTCGCCACAACTTTCTTCTTCGCCACAGCCTTTTTCTTTGCCACGACCTTCTTCGCCATTGCTTTTTTAGCCACGGCTTTTCTAGCCACAGCCTTTTTAGCCACAGCCTTTTTCTTCGCGACGACCTTTTTCTTCACCGGCGCCTTGCTTTTGAGCTGCTTTTTCTTGACCTGTTTTTTAATCTGCTTTTTCTTGACCATTGCGGCAAACCATACCTTTTTCGCTATGTTGACTCATATCCCGACTGACACGGATGCCTCGTATTCTTTACTCGGTAACACCAGAGTATCAGCGGCCCGACAATCTAGTCGGCCTTTCGGGACTCTTTCTCCAGTTTTTTCCAGTAATCATCACTGACCCGACAATCCAGCAAGGCCATTGCCGCTACGGCCACGATGGTCACTATCACAAGATAGTGGGTGAACTCCAGCTCACCAATATTAAAGTAAATAAAGGCCGAACAGCCTGCCAACACGGAGTAGATAGCCAGCCGGATCGGCACAATCCACCCCATTGGCAAGGCGCTGCCTTTTTTTTCAGCTATGGACATGACCACCCTCCTGTCCACCGAATCCTGTTACGCCGAGATGTGTGAAAATATAGACCATAACGGCAAGTGATCAAGAAAAGTTCCGGCTTTTTATAGTTTGAAGCCACGCTCAACAAGTCATCCCCTATACGGCGTGGCAGGATATCACAGCCACATACTTACCGCTAAACAGTGGTCGCCAAGCTTCATTCCGGAATAATATCCATACACCTCCTGGTTACCCGCAGCCTAGTGTAGTGTTTCATACTAAATGCAGATATAGACGAAACGAGAAAGGACAGCTGCAGCACCAAAAGCAGGCGCCCTGAGGCGATAGTAGGCACTTTAGGCGACGCCGCAGATGCCTTTCTCGTTTCGCCCGGAGGGAGGCCATTTTGAGTCCACTTTTTTGATCATTTGAGGCGAATTTACCGAGTAGATTCATCCTAGTGTAGTGTCCAACAATCGTCTGGAATAGCATATTTGGCCCACATTAACCTTAGTCATGGAATGGCTTTAACAGAGGCCATGCCAAGCCATGCACATTCATGAACTGTGACAGGTATCACAGCCTCTACCCTTACGCCGTCACGACCCTACGCCGATAGCAGAACTGACCAGCAATGAGTCTCACACCCTGCAAACCCTCACCCGGGGATACCGGTTATGGCAGAACCACGAAATATCATCGATTTCCATTCCAAGCGGCATTCAAGCTCCGAGGAGACCCCCATGCCCCTGCCGCCACTCGTTATAGCAACGCGGCGCACGGCAAAACATCATCTAAAAAAGCGCCTTCCGGAATTCTTCAGCCAGGTGGATGACAGCCTGTTCGCCCTTGCCGACAAGGCTGAAAACAACCAGTTGCAAAACTTGTATTTCGATGCCATGCGCGAAACCCGTCTGAAGAAAGACGCCATGAACAGTGCCTACCGGAGCCAGCTGGATAGACTGTTCAATGAATCACTGGGTACTGCAGGCGCCCAGCACGGCAAGCCGGAAGAATTGGAGCCCCTGGATCAGGTTGGCCTGGTCGGCGACGAACAGCTGGAAGAATCACTGGCCCTGACCAATATGGTCTCCAGCGCCGAAATGCAGTATCGCGAAGCCCTTTATGGCCTCACCGCCCGCCTCGATTTCCTCATCGAGGACCAGGAAATCCACAAGGACAACAACCCCCTGCGGCCGGATGTCATCTGCCATGCCTTCACTGCCGCCGTGGACGAACTCAGCGGTGACCTTAAAATCCGCCTGGTCATTTACAAACTGTTCGACAAACACGTCGTGCAGCAGCTCGGCGACATGTACACCGCCATCAATGCCGACCTGGTGGCGGCGGGCGTACTGCCTCGCATCAAGACACCAGCGCAGAAATCGGCGGAAAAGACCGCTGCGGGTCAGCGTAGCGAGAACGACATCATCGCCGAAATCGCCACCGCCATGACCCAGCACGAAGCAGCCGAACAGGCCGGTGAACCCGCCCCTGGCGGCAACCTGTTCGCCTCACTGCAACACATGCTCTCCCAACACCGCACGCTCACTGGCGCCCCCGGTGCCGTGCCCATGAGTGGGGCACCGGCAGCAGGTGGCAATATCTCCATGGGTGGAGCCATGCCGGCCACTGGCATGCCCATGGCCAACGGGCCCATGAACAGTGGTTCCTCCCCCACTCACGGTGAAGCCCTGCCCGCCGGAGAGGCCAGCAATGGTGCTGGCGGCATTGCCCTTTACTATGCCCCGCAGGATATTGTCAGCGCGCTGTCCAACCTGCAGGGCGACAGCGAGTTCACCAGCCAGCCCGCACTCACTCAAGGATCACAGAACAGCGGTCAACCCCTCAGCGCCACCCTGATCAAAACCGGCCTGACACAGGCGATCAACCATCAGGCGGATGATGGTGGGGGCCGCCAGATCGGCCAGGCCGACACCGATGCCATCGACATCGTCAGCATGCTGTTCGACTTCATTCTCGACGACCCGCACATCGACGACAGCATCAAGGCACTCATCGCCCGTCTACAGATCCCAATGCTCAAGGTCGCCATTATCGACAAGGAGTTCTTCGCCAGAAAGACCCACCCGGCACGACAGCTGCTCAACGAGCTGGCCTACATCGGCGCAGAAGACATCGACACGGAAGATGCCGAGGAAGAAAACCCCACCCTGCGGATGGTGGAATACGTGGTTGATCGCATCCTCAACGAATTCGAGGACGATCCTGAACTGTTTGCCACCCTGCTGGATGAATTCACCCGCTTCATCGAAGAAGAGCGCGAAGCCAACCGCCTGGCGGAAGAAATATTGGCACAGGCCCGCGACACCGTCGCCAACGAAATCCGTCAACGCGTGGAAGGCCAGAACATACCGCCCTTCATCCGCGCCCTGCTCATCGATGCCTGGAAGGATGTGCTGAATCACATCTATCTACGCGACGGCGACAGCGAAAGCACCGCCTGGGAAACAGCGCTGAAGGTGGCCGACGACCTGATATGGAGTGTGCAGCCCAAGCTGGTGGTCAGCGAACGGCAAAGTCTGATCCGCGTCATCCCGCGCGTGCTCAACGGCCTGCGCGACGGCCTGACCCTGATCGCCTATGATCGCGCCGTCACCGAACGCATCTTCGACAAACTCGAGGAACTGCACCTGGCCAGCCTGCGCGGAGGCGTCAGCGTCGTACAGAACGTGCCCGCGGGCACGGAAAATGGGCCCACAACCCGCTCACCGGCGGAAAATGCGCAAGAGACGGATTCCGGCGAAGCCATGTCGGAGGCCAATGAAGCCCGTAATGAGGCCGATGAATTCATCGAAGAAATCATCCTCGCCTCCACTCAGGCCATGGACTGGGACAGCTGGGATCAGTTCGATAACGAATATGCCGAACGGGTCAAGGACATGACACTCGGCACCTGGGTGGAATTCACCGACCCGGAAACGGAAAAACGCAGCCGTGGCAAGCTGGCCTGGAAATGCGACTTCACCGGCGAATACACCTTCGTCGATCGCAAGTACAAGGTGGTTGCCGACCTGACCTTCAAGAAGCTGCTGGACAAATTCGATGTCGGCCACGCACAGATCGTTGAAGACGTGCCCCTGTTCGACCGCGCCCTCGACTCCGTCATCAGCGGTATCAAGCGCGCTATGGAGGGCAAGGGTGAGACCCGGGAAGAAACGCCGATGCACTAAGCTGAAGTTCCTTTCTACGAAAGTCGAATTTTTCCAGTAATATCAATTTGATATTCAATAAGCGACCTGCAAGGTCCTGTCTACACTCTGATCTTTTTCAGTAACTGAAAAGCCTTTTGTTGGGTCGGCGTGGGTTG